>JBGPIJ010000148.1:0-7241 GCA_041484865.1 Gemmatimonadota bacterium | reverse complement strand
CGCCTGGACGTCCACGCGGAGGTGGGGCGTCGCTTGCGCGCCGTCCACCATCACGACTGCTCCGACCGCGTGCGCCAGCCGCGTGAGCTGGGCCGCCGGATTGATCGTCCCGAGCGCGTTCGACACGTAGGGGAACGCGACGATCTTCGGGGCCCGCTCGAGCGCCTGGCCGAAGTCCGCGACATCGATGCGACCGTCCGGCGTGATCTCGACCATGCGCAGGGTCGCGCCCTTCTCCTGACACAGCATCTGCCACGGCACGAGGTTCGAGTGGTGCTCCATCGCCGTCACCACGATCGCGTCGCCGGCGCGCACATTGGCGCGCCCGTAGGAGCCGGCGACGAGATTGATCGCCTCGGTGGTCCCGCGGGTGAAGACCACGCCCTCGGGGGCCCAAGCGTTCACGAAGCGCGCGAGCCGGCTGCGCGCCGACTCGTACGCTTCCGTCGCGCGAACGGCGAGCGCGTAGGCGCCCCGGTGGACGTTGGCGTTCGTCGTCCGGTAGTAGTCGAGGATCGCATTGAGCACCGCATCGGGCTTCTGCGTCGTGGCGGCGTTATCGAGATAGACGAGCCGGCGCTCAGACGTGCTCCGCCGCAGCAGCGGGAAGTCGGCGCGGAGGCGAGCGGCGTCGAGCACTTAGGCTCTCCGGCCGCCGCGGGTGCGGTCGGCCAGCCGGCCGCGCACCAGGCGCTCGAGCGCGCCCCGGATCGCCTCGTGATTCACGCGCGCCAGAATCTCGGCGGCCATGCCGTAGGTCAACATGGCCGCCGCGGTTTCCGGTGACAGACCACGACTGCGGAGATAGAAGAGCGCCGTCTCGTCCAGCGGCCCCACCGTGGAGCCGTGCGTGCACTTGACGTCGTCCGCATAGATCTCGAGCTGGGGCAGGCTATCGGCGCGCGCCTCGGTCGAGAGCAGGAGATTGTTGTTGGTCAGCTTCGAGTCGGTCCGCTGCGCCCCGGGGCGGACGATGATACGCCCGCTGAACACGCCGTGCGCCTGCTCGCCCACGATCCCGTTGAAGAACTCATGGCTCGTGCCGTGCGGCTCCGCGTGGTCGATGACCGTGTGATGATCGGAATGCTGCTTGCCGCGCAGGAGATAGAATCCGTTCAACACGAGCTCGCTGCCGGTACCCCCGAGCAGGGAATGCACGTCGTGACGGGCGAGGCCCCCGCCCAGCGCGAACACATGGAGCCGCAGCAGGCTGTCCCGCCCCTGTCTCGCATACGTGGTCGCTACCTGATAAGCGTCTCGGCTCTCCCGCTGGACGCGAACGTACTCGAGCTGGGCGCCGTCCCCGACGGCGACCTCGCTCACGGCGTTGGTCCAATAGACCCCATCCCGCAGCGCGACGTAGTTCTCCACCACGCTCGCCCGAGCGCCTCGCTCGAGGACGACGAGGCCGCGCGGGTGCGTCACCATCGGGCTCGCCCCGGCGGTGGGGGCGGGGACCGTGACGAACATGATTTCAATCGGGCGCTCGACCTCCATCCCCGCCGGGACGTGGACGAACGCTCCATCCGACAAGAACGCGGTATTGAGGGCGGCAAACGCGCTGGCGTCGAAGGAGGCGTAGGACGTGAGGTGGCGGCGCGCGAGGTCCGGGTCGGTCGCGAGTGCGACCCGCAGGCTCGCGGCGCGCAGGCCCGCGGGTAGCTCGGCGGCGGAAAGCTCGGGAGCGAACACCCCGTTCACGACCACGAGGCGAATCGCGCGGGTCCCGGCGATGGACAGGGCTTCGAGGTCGCCGTTCGTGAGCGCGGGGCGCCCGTGGCTCAGCGCGAAGCTCCGCTCCGCGATGGGTGCGACGCTGGTGAAGCGCCACTCCTCCTGCTTCATCGAGGGGAAACCGAGCTCCGCGAAGCGCGCGATCGCGCGCTCGCGGATGTCGCGCAGCCACGACGGAGCGCCGCGGGCGCCGTTCGTCACGAACGCCTTGAAGTCCGCGACGTACTGTTCCTTCGCGTCGACCACGGGCGTCATCCGACGGCCGCTTCCTCCCGGAGCCAGTCGTAGCCTTTCCGCTCGAGCTCGAGCGCCAGGTCCTTGGTGCCCGACTTCACGATCCGGCCGCCGGACAAGACGTGAACGTAGTCCGGAAGCACGTACGTCAGGATGCGGTAGTAATGGGTCACCAGCACCGTCGCGGTGTCGGGGCGGCGCAAGCGGTCCACGGTCTGGGCCACGGTCTTGAGCGCGTCGATGTCGAGCCCCGAATCGGTCTCGTCGAGAATCGCGAGTCTCGGCTCGAGCACGGCGAGCTGGAGAATCTCGTTGCGCTTTTTCTCCCCGCCCGAGAACCCCTCGTTCACCGGCCGGCTCAAGTAGCTGTCGTCCCAGCCGATGAGCTTGAGCTTCGCTTCGAGCGTCTCCATGAACTCGAGGGGCCCGAGCTCCTCCTGTCCGCGGGCCTTGCGCACCGCGTTCACCGCCGAACGCAGGAAGTAGGCGTTGGTGATGCCGCGAATCGCGACCGGGTACTGAAAGGCGAGGAACACGCCGTCGCGCGCCCGCTGTTCGGGCTGCATCGCCAGGAGATCCTTGCCGTCGAACGTCACCGAGCCTTCGGTGACCGTGTAGGCCGGATGGCCGGCCAGCACCTGCGCCAGCGTGCTCTTGCCGGAGCCGTTTGGACCCATGATGGCGTGCACCTCGCCCGCGTTCACCTCGAGATCCACGCCGTGCAGGATCTCGCGCCCGTCCACGGACGCGTGGAGGTTGCGAATCTCGAGCAGGCGCGGCTTCACCCGACGCTCCCTTCGAGGCTGATGCTCAGGAGCCGCTGCGCTTCGACCGCGAACTCCATCGGCAGCTCCTTGAACACTTCCTTGCAGAAGCCGTTCACGATCATGCTGACCGCGTCTTCCCCCGAGATGCCGCGCTGCTTGCAGTAAAAGATCTGGTCTTCCCCGATCTTGGAGGTGGACGCCTCGTGCTCCATGATCGCCGTGCTGTTGCGCACGTCGATGTAGGGAAATGTGTGCGCGCCGCACTGATCGCCGATCAGCATCGAGTCGCACTGCGAATAATTGCGCGCGTGCTCCGCGCCCTTCAGGATCTTGACGAGCCCGCGGTAGGTGTTCTGACCGTGGCCCGCCGAAATGCCCTTCGAGACGATCGTCGAACGGGTGTTCTTCCCCAGGTGAATCATCTTCGTGCCGGTGTCCGCCTGCTGCCGGTTGTTCGTCACCGCCACAGAATAGAACTCGCCGATCGAGTCGTCGCCCTGCAGGATGCAGCCGGGATACTTCCAGGTGATGGCCGATCCCGTCTCCACCTGGGTCCACGAGATCTTGGAGCGCCGACCGGCGCACTTGCCGCGCTTCGTGACGAAGTTGTAAATGCCGCCCCGGCCGGCCTCGTCGCCGGGATACCAGTTCTGGATCGTCGAATACTTGATTTGGGCGTCGTCCAGTGCGACGAGCTCCACCACGGCCGCGTGCAGCTGATTCTCGTCGCGCATCGGTGCCGAGCACCCCTCGAGGTAGCCCACGTAGCTCCCCTCGTCGGCGATGACCAACGTCCGCTCGAACTGGCCGGTGGAGCTCGCGTTGATCCGGAAATACGTGGATAGCTCGAGCGGGCAGCGCACCCCTTTCGGGATGTAGGCGAACGAGCCGTCGGTAAACACAGCCGAGTTCAGCGCGGCGAAAAAATTGTCCGTCTGCGGGACCACCGTCCCGAGGTACTGCCGCACGAGATCGGGGTACTCGCGGATCGCGTCCGACATCGAGCAAAAGATGATGCCCTGCTTCGCCAGCGTCCCGCGAAAGGTGGTCGCGACCGACACGCTGTCGAACACCGCGTCCACGGCCACGCCCGCGAGGCGCTTCCGCTCTTCCAGCGGGATCCCGAGCTTCGCGAACGTCTCGAGCAGCTTCGGGTCGACCTGCTCCAGACTCTCGAGCGTGGGCTTCACCTTCGGCGCCGCGTAGTAGCTGATCGCCTGATAGTCGATCGGCCCGTAGGTCACGTTGGGCCAATGCGGCTCCGCCATCTTGAGCCAGTGCCGGTAGCCCCGGAGCCGCCACTCGAGCATCCACTCCGGTTCGCCCTTCTTCCGGGAAATCAGCCGAATCACGTCCTCGTTCAGACCGGGCGGGACGACGTCGGCCTCGATGTCCGTGACGAACCCGTACTTGTATGGCTGTAGGACCTGCGCTTCGATGCCGCTCGTCATGACTGCTCCTCTGGGGGCGTTGCGCCCCGCTCGGCGAAGCTGATCGCGTATTCGCACGCGTTGCACCCACTCGTGATGTGGGCTCGACGCTCGACCTCCCCGCCCAGTACCTCCCGCAGGAAGTTCTCCTCGGCGACGCACGCTTCCGGAAACCGCTCGGCGACGGCCCGGATCGCGCAGTTGTGCTCCGAGATCCGGAACACGCCCGCCGATTCGTGCCACTCCGCCATGTACCCCGCGTCGTTCATGAGCCGCGTGACGAGTTTGACTCGCTCCGATGCCGCGGCACCGGCCAGCTCGGTACGCGCCTGGTCGGTGAGCCGGCGAAAATGGTCTTCAAAGAGCTCGGTGGCCGCCTGGCGTCCATCCTTCGCCACCACCCGCTCGAGCAGCTGGGTGAGGGCCTCTTCATAGCGGCGCGGGAACTGTGCCTCGCCCTTGGGGGACAGCCGGTAGGCGAAAGTCGGGGCGCCAACACCGCGCTGCTCCCGTCCGTAGACGATGAGCGACTCCGCCTGCAGTTCTTTGAGATGGTGACGGATCGCGTTGGTCGAGACGTCGAGCTCGCGGGCGAGCTGCTTCGCCGTAAGGGGCTGGGCCCGCTTCAGCCCGAGCAGGATCTCGGCCCGAAGTCCTTTGTGCGGCGTGAGTTGCGTCAGATGATCGGCCATCATGACGAATCCTAAGCATTGTATTCGGGATTGTCAACTAAAACAAAAGAGATTGGTGCGAATACCCCCGAGTTGCACTCGCGAGCCAAACCGACACATTTGCCGCCCATGACTGCCCGACGGATCCGCCAGTTAGGCGACCCGATTCTCCGCGCCCGCTGCGAGCCGGTGCAGGACCCCACGTCCGCCGCAACGCGGCTGATCGCGGACGACTTGCGGGACACGTTGCGCACCGCGCGCAAGCGATACCGAATGGGGCGCGCGTTGGCGGCCCCCCAGATCGGGGCACCGGTGCGGATCGTGTTCGTGGAATTGGACAAGCAGCGGTGGACGATGATCAATCCCGAAATCACGGATGTCGGCCCCGAGGACTTTCTGGTCTGGGACGATTGCTTCTGTTTCCCGAACCTCCTCGTGCGGGTCAGCCGGTCCCACCAAGCGACGCTGACGTACGCGGACCTGAAGGGGAAGGCGCACACCATGCATCTCGAGGGTGCGTTGGCCGAGCTGCTGCAGCATGAGATCGATCATCTCGACGGCATCCTCGCCGTCGATCGCGCGGCCGGGGTCGATGCGTTTTCCTACCGCAGTGAGTGGGAGAAGCTGCACGACCCCTCCGAGCGTTACGAGAACCCTCGCTCCCGCGAGCTCCCGTAGCGTCGCGTTTCCCTCCGCCGGACGTCCGGTTAAGTTCGATTTGACGGGGGTGCCCGGCGGCGTTCAGTCGGCGGGCTGAGACCATACCCTTTGGACCTGATCCGGGTAATGCCGGCGAGGGAAGTCATGAAGGAGCCCAACCGATGACCTGTGTCACCCAAATGCACCTGGCGCGTCGCGGCGACATCACCGATCAGATGCGACGCGTCGCCGAGCGTGAGGACCTGACCGCGGAGCTGGTACGCGACGAGGTCGCCCGCGGGCGGCTCGTCATTCCGGCCAACGTGAACCACCTCGCCCGGCGGCTCGACCCGATGGCGATCGGCGCCGTCGCGAAGGTGAAGATCAACGCCAATATCGGCAATTCGGCCGTCGAGTCGAACATCGGCGAGGAGCTCGAGAAGCTGCACCACGCCGTGCATTACGGGGCCGATACCGTGATGGATCTGTCTACCGGCGGTGACATCGACGCGATCCGCGAGGCGATTATCGACGCCTCGCCGGTGCCGATCGGAACAGTGCCCATCTATCAAGCGGTCTCCGCGGTTCGTGCGGTGGAAGATCTGACCGCCGACGACCTGCTCGGGATGATCGAGCATCAGGCGGCCCAAGGCGTGGACTACGTGACCGTGCACTGCGGAATATTGCGGGAGCACGTTGCGCTCGCGCTCAAGCGGGTGACGGGGATCGTATCGCGAGGCGGGTCGCTGCTCGCCTACTGGATGATGCATCATCAGCAGCAGAATCCGCTGTACACGCACTTCGACCGGATCCTGGACATCGCCCGCAAGTACGATGTCACGCTCTCGCTCGGCGATGGCCTGCGCCCGGGCGCCCTCGCCGACGCGACGGACGCGGCGCAGCTGGCGGAGCTCGTCACCCTCGGCGAGCTGACCGAGCGCGCCTGGGCGCGCGACGTGCAGGTCATGATTGAAGGGCCGGGGCACATCCCGATGCATCAGATCGAGGTGAACGTCCGGCTCGAGAAGGAGCTGTGCCACGAGGCGCCGTTCTACACCCTGGGGCCGCTCGTGACGGACATCGCGCCCGGCTACGATCACATCACCTCGGCCATCGGCGCGGCGATGATCGGCTGGTTCGGCGCCGACATGCTCTGCTACGTGACGCGCAAGGAGCACCTTGGCCTGCCGAACGCCGAGGAGGTGCGTGAAGGCGTCATCGCCTACAAGATCGCGGCGCACGCGGCGGACATCGCCCGGCGGCGCCCCACGGTGCGCGAACGCGACGACGCTCTGTCTCGGGCCCGCTTCGCCTTCGATTGGAACGAGCAGTTCCGGCTCGCCCTCGACCCCGACCGCGCGCGCGAGCTGCACGACGAGTCGCTGCCGGCGGACTATTTCAAGTCGGCGGAATTCTGCGCTATGTGCGGGCCCCGGTTCTGCTCGATGCACATCACGCGTGAGATCACTCGGCACTTCGGGGAAGAGGGAGGGGGGCAGGGGGAAGGGGCGAAGACCGACACCCCTCAGGTCGCGGTCCCCGCGGACTGAGTGCTCGGCGCCGGCGCGCGGAACACGCGCCCCAGCGCTTTCAGTAGGTCGCCTTCCGGGGTCCCGCCCTTCGCGCACTCCGCCAGCACGACCGCGAACCGGCGCCGGAGCAGGGGATCCCGCAGCGCGTGGGAGGAGAACTGGATGGTGAGCGGGACGAACCACGCGGCCTGCCGCGCGCCGGCGCCCGCGCGGGCGACCGCCGCGTACTGTTCG
>JBGPIJ010000147.1:0-7264 GCA_041484865.1 Gemmatimonadota bacterium | reverse complement strand
GCCCGACGTGGGGGCGGCGTGGATGCCGATGATCACGTTCTTCGTCTACATCTCGCTCAACTGGTGGGCCACCTGGTATCCTGGCGCCGAGCCCGGCGGCGGCGGGTACGTTGCGCAACGCATGTTCAGCGCGAAGGACGAGAAGCACTCGCTCCTCGCCACCCTGTGGTTCAACATCGCCCACTACGCCCTCCGGCCCTGGCCCTGGATCCTGGTTGCGCTCGCGTCGCTGATCCTGTATCCCGGGCTCGCCGATCCGGAGACAGGATACGTGCGGGTGATGATCGACTATCTCCCCTCGTCGCTCCGGGGGCTGATGGTTGCCGCCTTCGCCGCCGCCTACATGTCCACGATCGCCACGCAGCTCAACTGGGGCGCGAGCTATCTGGTGAACGATTTCTACCGGCGATTCCTGCGGCGCGACGCGACGGAGCGACACTACGTGCACGCCTCCCAGGCCGCCACGGTCCTGTTGACCGTGATCTCCGCGGTCGTGACGCTTTACATGGACTCGATTGCGGGCGCCTGGAAGCTGTTGATCGTCACCGGAGCGGGGACGGGGGGCGTCCTGTTGCTGCGCTGGTACTGGTGGCGGATCAACGCGTGGAGCGAGCTGGCGGCGATGATCACCGCTTTCGTCGTTTCACTCTCGATGCAGACGATCGGGGGGCTGGACAGCGACCGGCCGGTGGACTTCGCGTGGATCATAATGGTCACCGTGGCGGTCACGACGGTCGTCTGGCTGGCGGTCACGTTTCTCACTCCGCCCGAACCGGACGACACGCTGGTTTCCTTCTACCGGCGCACCCGGCCGTCCCGCGCCGGCTGGCGGCCCGTCGCGGCCCGGGCGCCCGACGTCCGAGCCTCGACCGACGGTCTCGCGAATCTGTCCGACTGGATCGCGGGATGCGTCCTGATCTACGGCGTGCTGTTCGGCGTGGGCAAGCTGCTGCTGCATGAGGTGCTGCCCGGCGCGGTGCTGCTGGTGTTGGGCCTCGGCGCCGCCGCGTTCATCTACCGGGACCTGACGCGCCGCGGCTGGCAGACCGTGGTGGAGTGAACGCTACAGCTCCGGGTGAATGAGGGCGGCCACGACGAGATCGGCGACGTGCGGACGCACGCGCCGGATCGCGATGTTCGCGCGCGTCGGGTTCACCCGATTCGTGAGCAGGATGACGAACAGGTCCCGGTCGGGATCCATCCAGAGCGACGTCCCGGTGAACCCGGTATGGCCGAAGGATCGCGGCGAGAGCGCCATCCCCGCGCTCGAGCTCGAATCGCGCGGCTCGTCGGGGGTGTCCCAGCCCAGGGCGCGGGACGACCCGGGCGGCAGATCCTGGCGACGCGTGAATTCGGCCACCGTTTCCGAGCGGACGAGCTGCAGCGTGTCCCAGGCCCCCTCGTTCAGGAGCATCGCCGCGAAGCGGGACAGATCGAGGGCATTCGAAAACAACCCCGCATGGCCGGATACGCCGTCGAGCCGGGCCGTGTTCTCATCGTGCACCTCGCCCCGCAGCATGCGGTGCCGGAACGCGGTGTCGTTCTCGGTGGGCGCGATGTGCTTGCGCCAGCCCGGCGGCGGCAGGTAGCGCGTCGCCGGCATGCCGAGGGGGCCGAAGACGCGAGCGTTGACGAATTGATCGAGCGGTTCTCCCGTCACGCTCTCGACCACCTGCATCAGCACGACCGCGCTGAGATCCGAGTAGACGAACCGCTCGCCGGGCGGATGCTCGAGCGGAGTCGTATCCACGAGCGCGAGCGCCTCCGCGCGGCTCGCGCTCTCGCGGTACAGCGGGCGCCATGCCGGCAAGCCGGAGGAGTGGGTCAGGAGCTCGCGGACCGTGACCCGCTCCTTGTCCGGGCCGCGGAACGCCGGGACGTAGCGCTCGACCGGAGCGTCGAGGGCGAGCTTCCCTTCGTCCACGAGCAGCATGCAGGCCGTCGTCAGCGCCACGACTTTCGTCACGGACGCCAGGTCGTAGATCGTCGTGAGGTCGACGGGCCGGTGATCGGTGACGCTGTAGCGGCCCGCGGGCGCGATCAGCGCCAATCGGCCGTGCCGCCCGACGGCGATTACGGCGCCCGGGAACGTCGCGCTGTCCACTTCGGCCTCGAGATAGCGGACGACTCCCGCGAGTCGCGCGCTGTCGAACCCCAGGCTCGCCGGGGCGGCGATGGGCACGCCGCTCGACGCAGGGATGGGTATTCCCGCATGGCACCCCGCGAGCAGCGCGACGAGCGCGGCGGCGAGCCGCGGCTTCACGGCGCCGAGTCCGGCACGACGACCCCGTGGCCCACCCGATAGTTGGGCGGGAGCCGGATGGGCAGGTGTCCGGTGATCGGCACGCGGCCGAGCAGCGCCTGACTGACGGCCCGCTCGGCGACACGCACGCCGCTCCAGGCGATCAAATACGATTTCACGGTCGGCGTCTGGTCCAGGAGATACGGACTGCCGAGCGAGACCAGCACCGTGGGGCGGGCCGAGTCCGTCGCCATGATGAGCCGCGCCAGCGAGTCGGGAAGGGCGATCGTGCCCTTCCACGAAAGTGGCCGCACGTTCGCCACGAACACCGCGCGGTGCGAGCGCGCCAGGACGGCGCGGGCGGAGTCGTAGGACAACGTCCCCGACATCGGCCAGAGCCGGAAGTAGTCGACCGTATCGCCGCCCTTGCGGAGCTCATCCGCCATGCGCTGGCCGACCGATCCGTTCAATTCGTCCGCGTAGGCGATGAGCGCGAGGCGCGAGCGGCGGGCCCGGAGCGCGTGCAGCGGACCGCCGATGTCACGTACCAGGGTCAGGGCCCGCACGGCGATGTCGCGCGCTTCGTCCTGAAAGCGGCGGCTCCCGACGACGTGCATCAGCGAGTCGAGCGGCACTTCCCGGTGACTGAACAACCCGAGCCGCCGTTTGATCGCGAGCACGCGTCGAACGGAGGCGTCGAGGCGCGCCTCGGCGATCCGGCCCGCCGCGACCGCGGCGGTCATCGCGGCGAGCGCGGAGTCGGGATCGGCGGGCATGAGGAGCAGGTCGGACCCGGCGAGAAACGCCCGCACCGCCGCTTCCCCGGGCCCGTAGCGCGACGCGATCGCCCCCATCATCAGGGCGTCGGTCACGACAAGTCCCCGGAAATGCAGCGAGTCCCGCAGCAGGCCCGTGAGCACCGCGCTCGAGACGGTCGCCGGCTCGTCCGTGCCGGTCAGCGCGGGAAAGGCGATGTGCGCGCTCATCACCACCTCCGCGCCGGCCTCGATCCCGGCGCGGAACGGGGCGAGCTCGAGCGAGTCGAGCCGGCGATAGTCGGCCGTGATCACGGGCAGGTTGATATGTGAATCGAGGCGCGTGTCGCCGTGGCCGGGAAAGTGCTTGAGGGTGGCGAGCATCCCATGATCCTGGAGGCCGCGCACATATTGCTGCACCAGCGGCGAGACCGCTGCGGGGTTCTCTCCGAACGAGCGGACGTTGATGATCGGGTTCAGCGGATTGTTGTTGAGGTCGGCGTCCGGCGCGAAATTGACGTGGATACCGACGGCCCGCCCCTCGATCGCCGCAGCCTCACCGATCGCGTACGCGTCGTGCGGATTGCCGGTGGCGCCGACCGCCATGATCATCGGGAACGCGGTACCGCCGATGAGCCGCATCCCCGCGCCCCACTCGAGGTCGGCTGACACGAGGAGCGGCAGGGGCGCGCGCCGCTGCAGCGCGTTCAGCTTGGCGGCGATGTCGAATGGTGAGCCGGAAGAGACGATGAGGCCGCCGACCTCGAGGGAATCGACCCAGCGCACCGCGACCTGAAATTCCGAGTCGTCGAGCGCCGCGTACGCGCCCGGCACGAACGGGATGATGAGCTGGGCGGCCTTGCGGCGCACGGTGAGGCTCGAGAGGATCGAATCCACGGATGGCGCGGTGTCGCGCGCGGCGACTGCCGGCGCCGGGGTCGGCGCGCCAACGGGCGGACGCGGCCCGGCGGCATGGCACCCGAGCACGGCGACGGCGACAAGGAGCAGCAGGCGATGCGTGGGCATGACCTCGCGGTTCTGATGGTGGTGACGTGGGCGGCCGCGATCGCGACGCCCGCTCGAGTCCCGGCACAGGTGCGGCCCGGGATCGCGGTGCTCTTGGCCGACTCCACGCGACTGGTCCGGGGGAAGCGCGTGGGACTCCTGACCAATCAAACGGGGGTCGATCAGGCCGGGCGCCGCGACGTGGATCTGCTGCGCGCCGCCCCCGGGGTGCGCCTCGTCCGGCTGTTCAGTCCGGAACACGGGTTCCGCGGGACCGCTGATCAGCCGGCGCTCGCCAATGCCGTGGATTCGGCGACGGGCATCCCAATTTATAACCTTTACGGCGTCGCGCACGCGGCGGAACGCGCCTTCCTCGACAGTCTCGACGTCGTGCTCGTGGACCTCCAGGACATCGGTGCGCGCTACTACACGTACGTCGGCACCGCGGTGCTCCTCATGCAGGCGGCCGCGCGAAGCGGGATCCCGGTCGTCGTGCTCGATCGCCCCAACCCCCTGGGGGGCGACGTGGTGCAGGGCAACGTGCGGGAGCGCTCGGCACCCGCCGAGACGCTCATCGGCTTTCTCCCCGTGCCGATGCGCCACGGGATGACGCTGGGCGAGCTGCTGCGCTTGGCCAACGACACGCTGCATATCCGTGCGCGACTCACCGTCGTGCCGGTCGCGGGCTGGCGCCGTGCGATGTACTTCGACGCGACGGGACTTCCCTGGATCAGCCCCTCGCCCAGTATGCCCGACCTTGAGAGCGCGCTCCACTATCCGGGGACCTGTCTCTTCGAGGGGACCAATCTCTCGGTGGGGCGCGGGACGGGGATTCCATTCCTGATGATTGGAGCGCCGTGGCTCGACGCACCTGCGGTGTTGCGCCTCCTGCGGGAAACGGGGAAGGGGAAACGGGAAGCGTTGAACGGCGTCGCGCTTGTGGCGGATACCGCGACACCCCATGCGCCGAGTGATGGCAAGTATGAGGGGGTTCGGCTCAACGTGATCCGGCTGCGCGTGACGGATCGGCGGATTTACGACCCGACGCACGCGGCGGTCGCGCTGCTCGCGACGATTATTGCCGTGCATCCGGACAGCCTCACGTTCGCGGCCGCCCACTTCGACCGGCTGGCCGGCGGTCCGGCGCTGCGCACCGCGCTGCTCGCGCATCGCGCGCCCTCGACGATCTGGCGCGCGTGGGAGCAGCCGCTCGAGCGGTTTCGACGGGCGCGGGGCAAATATCTGGTGTACCACTAGTCCAATGCTGCTTCTGGCCTCTCTCCTGTCCCTGCTGCAAGCTCAAGCGCCGATCACTGGGACCGGCACGTACGTCGTAGCGGTCTGCGCCCAGCAGTGCGACGGATCAGACAACAGCGCGGCGCGGGCTCGCGGAATGCTGACACTCGATTCCACAACCGTTCAGGTGGGTTTCGGTCCGGTCGGCTCCCTGGGATGTTTCGACATCGCGCCGCGTTCTTCCCTCGAGGCCCGTGCTGCTCATCGGTTGCATCATTACACGAGCTGGACCAGCTGGCACACTGATCCTGGAATTGACAGTCTCGTCTTCTTTGCCTCCGTGTCCTACAGCGATTGGCGCTTTGTAAAGGTGCTCGTGACGGAGTCAGGATTCGTCGGACTGGCTCATTCAGGAGGGATCGACGGGGTCCCAATCCACTCGTCCGATGAGTTCGTGATCGCGCGGCGGATCGGGCCGCCCGACCATACACTATGCCACGTCGCCGCCGATGGTCGACCCTCGGCGGAGTGGCCATCAGTACTCCTGTTCATCGCCGGCTCCTTTGGTATGGCCGCATTCATCCTTCACCAACATTAGCTGGCCGAGATCGATGTCTCGTCGCCTATTGCTCTGCTTAACCTCTTGCTCTACCGGAACTTCACGCCGCGCGCCTCCCTTTCGCCCGTTCCGAGGCGCCGTTACCTTCCCTCGGCAATGAATCTGATCCCCCAGGTGGTCCGACGGAGCGCGATGCAACTCCTCGGACCGATGGTGCAGCTCCTGGTCCGGCTGCACATCCGACCCAACGCGATCACCACGGTCGGTACGCTCTTGGTCATCGGTGCGGCCGCGGCGTTCGCTCTGGGACACGGGCACTGGGGGGGCCTGCTGCTGCTCGTGAGCGGCATCCTCGACATGCTCGACGGCCGCGTCGCGCGCGACGGCGACCAGGGGACGGTGTTCGGCGCCTTCTACGACTCCACGCTGGACCGCGTGGGTGAAGCGGCGCTGTTCACGGGGTTCGCGATCTTCTTTATGAACGGTGGCGTGCCGCGCGAGCGGGTCGTCAGCGGTGTCGTGCTGAGCTGTACCGCGCTCGCCGGGTCGCTCATCGTCTCCTACACCCGCGCGCGCGCCGAGGGGCTGGGCATCGAGTGCAACGTGGGCATCGCGCAGCGCGCGGAGCGCGTGCTGCTGCTGGGCGTGCCGACGCTGTTCTTCGGCGCGGGCCGGAACGGCGCCCTCGTCTTCTGGATCGTGGCCGTGCTCGCGGTCGCCACTGTGGTGACCGTCGCCCAACGGATCGTGCACGTCGCTCATACCGCGGGCGCGACGCCGGCCCGCACGACGCGGGCGCGCAACACCTTGCCGGGCCACGCGCCGGCGCTGCAATCACGGAAAGGAACCTGACGAGTGGCAGAGCGGACAGGCCGAGAGATCGCACCGGCGACTGGGAAATTGGGTGTCATGCTCGTGGGGCTGGGCGCGGTCTCCACGACCTTCGTCGCGGGCGTGGAGAACGTGCGCCGCAAACGGGCGCTCCCGATCGGCTCGATCTCTCAAATGGGCACGATCCGGCTCGGCAAACGCGCTGAGAACCGGGTGCCCAAGGTGCGGGAGTTCCTGCCCCTCGCTGGGCTCGAGGATCTCGTGTTCGCCGCCTGGGACCCGATTCCCGATGACGCGCACACCGCGGCCCTGAAGGCGGGCGTGCTCGAGCCGCACCACATCGAGCCGATCGCCGAGTTCCTGAAGGGCCTGCGGCCGATGCCCGCCGCGTTCGATCAGCAGTACGTCAAGCGGCTGCACGGCACCAACGTCAAGCGCGGCAAGAACAAGCGCGACCTCGCCGAGCAGCTGCGCGAAGACATCCGGGAATTCCGCCGCTCGGCCGGCGTGGATCGCGTCGTGATGATCTGGGCCGCGTCCACCGAGGTATTCCTCACCCCCGGCGCCGTGCACCAGACACCGCAGGCGTTCGAGAAGGCGATGGAGCAGAACGATCCCGGGATCGCTCCGTCGATG
>JBGPIJ010000146.1:0-7449 GCA_041484865.1 Gemmatimonadota bacterium | reverse complement strand
CGCGTTCGCGCGGAGCCTCAGGCCCGCTCGACGACGGTGTATCGCCTGCTGGAAGGCAAGCGCGCGACCTTCGATGTGACGGGCGTCGGCCAGGCCGACGCGAGCCGCGGCAGCCTGGAGATCGAGTACAAGAATGGTCGCGCGGCCATGCGGCTTCAGGTGGATAGCCTGATCCATCCGCAGCGAGTGGGCGCCGCGTACACGGCGTACGTGTTCTGGGGCGTCGCGGCGGACGGTAAGGTCACGCGCCTCGGGGAGCTTCCCGTCAACAAGCGGGTCGACCTGAAGGCGGACCTCAGCGCGCAGACCGTGGGCGTTCTCGCCACCGCCGAGCCGTACGCCGAGGTCGAGCGTCCCTCAGCGGAGCTCGTCCTCAGGTTCACTCTGCGCAACAGGGACGACAAGAGCGCGCCGCTGGCCAGCAGCGCGCGGTATCCGGGCGACGGCGGCGAGCTTTATTCGGACGCGAGCACCACAGCCACATCAGACTTTGCGACGCCGCTGCTGGTGCAGAGCGCCCGGCACGCGGTCGCGATCGCGCGGCGGGCGGGCGCGGTGGAATTCGCGCCGACGGAGTGGCGCCAGGTGGACGTGAAGCTCGAGGTGCTGGAGCAGCTCTGGCCGGACCAGCGGACCAACGAGTCGAAGTTCAGCGGGCCGGCACGCGAGGTCATCCGCCTCGCCGATGCTGCGCGCCGGATCGGCGCCGAGCGGGCGGACAGCGCGGCTGCGGCGGCGGAGCGCATGGCGACCGCCGCAAGCCTCGCGCGCGCCGCGAGTGACGTCGAGACGGCGCGGAGGCTCAAGGCGGAGGCGGAGCAGGACGCCGCGCGGGCCCGGGCATCGGCCGACAGCGCGAACCAGGTCGCGGCGCGGGCTCGAGCTTCGGCTGACAGCGCGAGCCAGGCCGCGGCGCGGACGCTCACCTACGCCGACTCGGTCCGGGCCGCCGCCGCCGGCGCCGCCGCCGCCGCGCAGCAGGAGGCGATCGCCGCGCGGCAGGAACGGGACGCCGCGCGGGCGCGGCTGGCCAGCTCGATCAGCGCGATCCTGGACACGAAGCGGGAGGCGCGCGGGCTCGTGGTCAACCTGTCCGACGTGCTCTTCACCAGCGGCAAGGCGGAGCTGCAACCGAAAGCGCGGGAGAACCTGAGCAAACTCAGCGGGATTCTGCTCGCGTATCCGGGCCCGTACACCCTCGCGATCGGCGGGCACACGGATTCGGTGGGGTCCGACGAACTGAACGACAAGCTCTCGCAGGCGCGGGCCGAGAGCGTGCGAAACTATCTGATGGAGGCCGGCATCGCCGCGTCGCATGTGGCCAGCGCCACGGGGTACGGCAAGCACCAGCCGGTGGCCGACAACGCCACGGCGGAGGGGCGAGCGAAGAATCGACGCGTGGAGATCGTCATCGACGACACCGATCCGTCGGTCAGGTAGTCGCACCATGGCCTCCGCCAGCTGCGGGGGCCTTGTCATCACCGGGGTGTCTGTCGCCGCCGCCCCGCTGCGGGCGTGGCGTAAGCGCCGAGCCAGGCGCGCCGAATCCGCCGTAGCATGACTGGGTACAGGATGAAGCGTCGGAGCGGCTCGATCACGATCAGATACGGACGCGTGAGCCGGGAGACAGGGAGCACGTACACCGCCCAGTACAGACGATAGCTTGCTTGGACGCGCGTCAGTGCAAAACAGACGTACCTCTGGACCACCGCGTTGCGGATCTCGCTCAGCTCCTCGTCGCGAAACCGGTAGAGCAAACGGAAGGCGCTGTGAGGGGTGCCCGGCACGATCTCAGAGTCGCGACGGTCGCGCTCCTGGAGAACGATCCGCGCGAGAAGGCGCTGCGCGACGCGGTGTACCGCGCGATGGCCCGACTCAGCGCCAGGACTCATCGCGAGGTGAGCGTATGAAACATCTGGGAAGCACACCGCCCTTCCGTGTGTCCTCGGCGGGCTCGCCGCGTATATGGAGGGTCTAGCCTTCGACCGGCCAGCAGAGATTATTTGATGGCGGCACTTCACGCTCACGTGCAACTACGAGGACCTCATGTTGCGATCGCTCGCTTTCGCCTTGCTCGCTGCTCCCGTGCTCGCGTCTGCCCAGGCTCACGGTCATAAGGCGGCGGGTTTTGTTCTGACCAGCCCGGACGTGAAGCCCGGCACGAAGATCCCCAGGGCACACGTTTTCAACGGCATGAGTTGCACCGGCGACAACATCTCACCGGCACTCGAGTGGAAGGGCGCGCCGGCCAAGACGAAGGGCTACGCGCTGACGATGTACGATCCCGATGCGCCGACGGGCAGCGGTTGGTGGCACTGGGTGGTCTACAACATTCCTGCCGGCGTCGCGAAACTGGCGGCCGGCGCGGGTGACCCCTCGAAGAACTTGCTGCCAGAGGGCGCAGAGCAGGGCAACACGGACTTTGGCAAGCCGGGGTATGGCGGCCCATGCCCTCCTAAGGGCGACAAACCGCATCACTATCACTTCACCATCTTCGCGCTGGATGTCAACAAGCTCGACATTCCGTCCGGCGCCACCGCGGCATACGTGGGTTTCAATATCCACGCGCACACGCTCGCGACGGCGAAGCTCAACGCGTTGTACAACCGGTGAAGGCTGCTAAAGGCTCAGTGCCGCCGCTCCCGCAGGTCGCGGCACCGAGCCGATGGAGTAGGCTAGGCTGGGAATGCCTGTGCTACCGTCTCACCGCGCTGGATCATTTCGTGCAGCTCGCGGCCGCTGGTGACGTCTCGGCGCACTTGCGTTCGACCGTCACGTGAGCAGGTGAGAGGGGCGGCGTCGCCTGGAAGTACATCCCCGGGTTGCCCATCGGGTCAGGGATACTGGATTGCCCGCTGCCGTGGCACCCGGCTATGAGTGCCACTCCTGCAAACATTCCGAATAGACGGATTAACATGGATGCCCCTATCGTCTTTCAAGGTTGAACCAAAGTGAGCCTTCACTCTTTACCCCAATGACACCCCAATGACCCATTGCCGGTTTTGGAGTCGTCGTCTAAGAGACTCCGGTGGCGATTGAAATATTCCCGCCGGGAATGCGGGTGGCGTTCGCCATCCAGTCTTCCGGGCACGCTCTCGAGATTCGCGAAGCACTTAGCACCTTCGACCTCTGAGGCATTGGGATTGACCGGATAGACCTCGTAGCCAGAGTCTCGCAGCTTCCGAAAGACCGGGTTTGCCGCGCTGCCGGTGCCACGGGACACCCCGACCACAGCGATCCGCCGCCCCCGCAGGAAGTCGGTGACCAGCTCCGCTACGTGTGTCATTCTCGCCTCCTTGTGGTCCGCGCAACCGGTATTGCTGAGACCCCAGGTCGGTCTGGACCAAAAAGGGCGGGTGCGCGTTGGAAACACATCTGAAAAGTGGATGAGGATCCGTTCAAGGCGTAGCGCCGGCGCGGACTTTAACCGTCGATTCATTGACCCTTCATATGCATCCCGGCATTCTGTGCCGCCTTTCCCAGCGCCAAGTGAGCGTACGAGCGCCTCCGTGTGATAGGGGAGCTGCGACGGTATGACGGATCTCTGCGGCGCTGCTCTTGTGACTCGCCGCGTCGGACTCACCGTGATCGGCTTCTCCCTCGCCGCGTGCGGCGGGCCGACGGCCACCCGCACGATTCCCGATGGCGCGCGGGCCGATGACCTGACCCTGACCGTCTGTAAGGCTCGCACCGACTCCGGACCCAGGGTCGCTGACTGCGGCACGCTGATCGTCCGGGAGAACTCAGCCGACGCCGGCTCGCGCCTGATCGCGCTGCCCGTCGTCCGCTTCCGCGCCACCAACGGCCCTGCCGGCGAGCCGATCTTCTGGCTCGAGGGCGGGCCGGGAATGAGCAACATCAAGTTCAAGCCCCCGATCGCGCTGCTGCGTCATCACGATTTCGTGATGGTAGGCTATCGCGGGGTGGACGGCTCAACCACGCTGGACTGTCCCGAGTACGCCGGCACTCTCCGCATCAGCGCTTCCCTGAGTGCTGGTTCGCTGATAAAGCTGCGCGAGGCGCTGACTCGTTGCCTGGCCCGCCTGCGAGACGGGGGGTTGGACCTGGGTCGGTACACGATGCGGGAAGTGGTCGCGGACATGGAGGCCGCCCGCGCCAAGCTGGGGTACGATCGCCTCAATCTGCTCAGCGAAAGCTACGGAACGCGCGTCGCCCAGATCTACGCGTATCTCCATCCGGATGGCATTCATCGCTCCGTCATGATCGGCGTCAACCCGCCGGGAGGATTCGTCTGGGAGCCGCACACCGTGGACGCGCAGATCCAGTACTACAGCCGGCTGTGCGCCCGGGATGCGGCCTGCTCGGCGCGCACGTCCGACCTCGCAGAAACCGTCCGCGCCGTGAATCGCGCTATGCCGCGCCGGTGGCTCCTTTTTCCGATCGACGCGGACAAAGTCACGGTGGCCGCGTTCGTGCTCTTGTTCAACCGGAAATCGGCCGCGATGGTGTTTGACGCCTACACCACCGCCGCACACGGCGACCCCAGCGGGCTCGCGTTGCTGTCGGCCGCGACCGACTTCGTCGTCCCCCACGCGTTCAACTGGGGAGAGATGTACGCCAAAGCCGCCAGCGCCGATCTCGACACGGCGCGCAACTACGAGGTAGACATGAGCCCGCCGGACGCGATCCTGGGCTCGCCGTTGTCGCTGCTCCAGTGGGGGAGTGTGGACGTGCGACGCTGGCCCATCCCGCTCTTGCCCGAAGAGCTGCGCCGAGTGCGGCGCTCGGAGGTTCAGAGTCTCCTGGTGAGTGGGACTGTGGATTTCTCGACACCGGCGCCGCTCGCCACTGCGGAGCTGTTGCCCTCCCTGCCGCACGGCAAGCAGGTGGTCCTGGCGGAATTCGGGCACACGGCAGACCTATGGAAGGTGAACCCACCCGCGACCGAACGTTTGCTCACGAGCTTCTTCGACGCCGGGGTCGCCGACAGTTCGCTGTACCGCTACGCGGCGATGGATTTCCACGCCTCGCCGCGCTTGCCGACGCTCGCCAAGCTCCTGCTTGGGTTCGTAGCGGTGATCGCGGTGGCAGCCCTCGCCGCGATGTGGTTTATCGCCCGGTGGGTGCACCGGCGCAGGATTCGCAACGAACCATGAAGCCTGTCTCGTCCGAAGAACGGCTTCTCCGCATTGCGTTTCTCGCGGGAGCGATTACCGACGCCGCCGCGCTCCTGCCGATGCTCATCCCGCGGCTCGCAGCCCGGGTGTGGGGATTTCCCGACTTTCCCGGGAGCTACCGCTTTGCCATGGGGTACGGTGCCTCCTTGATGTTCGGGTGGACCGTGTTGCTCCTGTGGGCGTACCGGCGCCCTGTCGAGCGGCGCTTCGTCGCGGTGCTGACCACTCTGGTGATCGCGGGCCTCATCCTTGCCGAGGTCGCGGTCCGCTCGGGCGCGCTGGAGGCGCGGCGCCTGGTTCCGACGTGGTGTTTGCAGGCCGCCCTGGTCATCCTGTTCATCGGGGCATCCCGCAATCGGTCGGTGCGGAACTGAGGCTATGTCGAACCGCGGAGCATCGCCCTTGCGCCCTTATCTGCTCAGCTGCGGTCTGCTCACCATTCCGATCCTGGCCTGGAACCTCGCGTTCACCCGCTACCTGCCGCCCCCTCTGACGCCGGCGGAATTCTGGAGGGATATCCCGCGCGTCATTGTCATCGGGGAAAATCTGTCTCGGACCCTCGTCTCCGTTCTCCCGTTCTTCATGCCGATACGCGAAGACGCTCGCCGGCGGCGCCAGGGCCTCGCCTGGTTCGGCATCGGCGCGAGCATCTACTTCGCCTCATGGCTCGTCCTTATGCTGCTTCCGGCGTCGGGCTGGAGCAGGAGCGCCGCGGGCTTGCTCGCGCCGGCCTATACGCCGAGTGTCTGGCTTGGCGCGCTCGGGACGCAATGAAACGGCGCCTACCGCAGGGTAGGCGCCGTTCGACCGATCCCAAAGCTAGAAGGCTAGTGCTTTCTGCCTTCCTTGACCTGCAGCACGTTGCCGTTTCCGGCGTCGATCTTGACCCAGCGGTTGCCGGCGGTGGTCGTCACCTTCACTCCATAGACGAGGTTACCCTCGTCGTTCATCAGCCTGACCCTCTGCGCCGTGCCGGGCACCTTGGCGAGTGCCGCGCTGCGCGCCTGATCGGCGGTGATGCGCGCCAGTTTCTGATAGCGAGCTTCCTCGGCCTGCTCGCCGGCGGTGTGGCTCCTATGGCCTCTGTGGCCCATGTGAGCCTCCCTGCCCTCGTGCTTCGCCGTGCTGTCGTACGGAACCTGGATGCTCGATTTGTACGGCACGCTCTCCTGGGCCTCCACCCGGGCCTTGGCCTGGGCTGGTTCCTGCGCACGCGCTACGCTGGCGAGGCTTCCGCCGAACAGCAGCCCGAGCGCGGCGAGCAGCGCCGTGCTCGCGTGAGGGTTGCGGATCTTGGTGATGGCGTTCATTTCAACTCCTTGTCGCGATCGTCTCGCGAACTTGGTCCGGTCACGACGAGCCCCGCCGGACGGCGGCCGCTCGCGCGCTCCGTGGACCACGGATGCGACGGACGTAGCATAGTCTCGAGCGGTTCACTCCACGCTCAAAGCGGCCGGCGGGCGTATTGATCTGGCAGTGAGGTAGCGGTCACTAGACTCGTAAGGTGATGCGGATACTACTGGTCGAGGACGACGCTGTCATCGCGTCGAGCCTGTCGAAGGGCCTCCGGGAGAAGGCATATGCGGTGGACGTCGCGACGGACGGCGACGCCGCCCTCTCCCAGGCCGCCATCAACCCCTATGATGCCATCGTGCTCGACGTCATGCTGCCGAAGCGGGACGGCTTCGCAGTGTGCCGGGAGCTCCGTCACCGCGGGCTCACGACGCCGGTGCTGATGCTCACGGCGCGCGACGCGGTCCGCGACCGCATCACCGGTCTCGACACGGGCGCCGACGACTACCTGACCAAGCCGTTCGAGTTCGGCGAGCTGCTCGCGCGCCTGCGCGCGCTGCTCCGGCGGGGACCCGCCCTCGCGCCCGCGGTGCTGCGCGTGGGGGATCTCGAGCTCGACACCCACGCGCAGCGCGCCACGCGGGCGGGCCGCGACGTGGCGCTCACGACGCGGGAGTACGCGCTGCTCGAATTCCTCGCGCGAAACGCCGGCCGCGTGGTCGGCCGCGCGGAGATCTCCGACCACGTCTGGGACGACAACTACGACCCCGTCTCCAATCTCATCGAGTCCTACATCAACCGGCTGCGCAAGAAGCTGGACGCGCCAGGACTGCCGCCGCTGATCCACACACGACGGGGCGCGGGCTACGTCCTCGACGAGGCACTGCCCAAAGACGGAGGGTGAGATGACCAGAGCCCTCCTTCGGCGCCTCCTGGGCGACTCGATTCGCGTGCGTCTCGCCCTGTGGCACGCGCTCACCGTCGCGGCGCTCCTGGGCACCTTCGCGGTGGGGACGCG
>JBGPIJ010000145.1:0-7518 GCA_041484865.1 Gemmatimonadota bacterium | reverse complement strand
TGGGCCGAGAAAGGACTCGCGAGCGGAGTCCACGGGCTGATCGCGGTGAACGACCGGGCGGGAGGGCACGCGGGAGCGCTCAGCGCCGCGCGGCTGCTGGATGATCTCCGCGACCTCTCCGTCCCCGTCGTGTGCGCGGGCGGCGTGGGCGACGCCCAAGACTTCGTCCGGGCCTTGAAGCTCGGCTACGCCGGAGCTCAGCTCGGCACGCGGTTCATCGCGACGACCGAATGTGGCGCGCACGCCGACTACAAACAGGCCATCGTCTGCGCGACCGAGACCGACATCGTGCTCACCGAACGCGTCACCGGCGTGCCGCTCGCGGTGATCAACACACCCTACGTGCAGCGGATCGGCACCCGCGCGGGCCCGCTCAGCCGCTGGCTGCTGCGCGGCCGGAGGACCAAGCGCTTCATGCGCACCCTGTACACCCTGCGCTCGGCGTGGCAGCTTAAGCGCGCGTCACTCTCCAGCTCGAAGGACTACTGGCAGGCCGGGAAGAGCGTTGCGGGAATAACGAGCATCGAGCCCGCGGGGGAGATTGTGCGGCACTTCGCCAAGGCGGCGAGGGGCTGAAGAGAGGCGTGGCGTCAATCGCGCCACGCCTCGATGCGTCCCTACGACTCCGTGTAGGAGAACGGACTGCCGTACACCGTCGTCGGCAGGTCCGCTTCCACGAACTTCCACAGCGGGCAGTTCAGCGCCTGCTGCTCCGATCCGGTGAGCGGACACCGGCCGTCAACGAGCCGACAGTTGTTCGTGCAGAAGTGGCTGGCGGACGCGCTAATGCCCGCCGTGCTCTTCGGGCCGAAGAGCGTCAGCCGCTCCTTGCGCAGCACAATGAAGCCGAACACGAGCGCGAGGCCGAGGATAGCGAGGAGAGTAGGTCCCATAAGAACCTCCACGAGGGGAGATACAACCCGAACCTGTGGTGGGCCGCCTGAAGCCGACGTGAATTAAACGTGAAACCCCGCTCCCCCCTCAACGCAGCGCCAATCGCTTGCGGTACACCGCGCCGAGTGCCGCCATCGCGATCTCGCCCACAGCGCCGGACGTATCGATCCGGAGGTGCTCCTCCGCGGGAATCTCGACCGGAGGCTCGAACGCCTCGCGCTGCCGCTCGAGCAGCTCCAGCCTCCCGTCGCTCGGCCCCGCGCCACGCCCCCGAAGCCGCTCTCGCACGATCGGGTCGGGGCAGGCCACCTCGAGGAGCAGGAAGGGCGCGCCCGTGGCCCGCGCCGCTTCGCGCGCCTCGGCCCGCCACCCCGCCTCCCGATAGGACGCGTCAACGACCACGATCCGCCCCGCTCGCAGCAGCTCCCGGGCGCGCCGGTGCAGCTCGGCGTACGTCCGCTTGCTGAACTCGTCCCCGTAGATCCCTTTGCCCCACGGCTCCCGATGTGCTTCCTCCGGGCCATTCCCGGCGAGCTCCTTGCGCACGATGTCCGAGGTGAGAACCTCGGCGCCCAGCTGTGGGCCGAGCGCTCGGGCGAGCGATGTCTTCCCCATTCCCATGAGACCCGTGATCGCGACGAGCAGCGGGCCCGGCAGCCGGGCGTAGCTCTGCGCCAGCTCGAAATAGCGGGATGCTTGCTCGATGATCGCCTGCCGCTCGCCGTCCGCGAGGCCGGGCTGGCGCAGCCTGAAGCCCCGCACTTTTCCCCGGGTGAACGCCCGGTAGCACTTGTAGAAGTCGAGCACGCTCAGCACGCCGGGATCTCCCGAGGCGTCCACGTATTCCCGCACCAGCTCGGCCGAGAGATCGGGCCGCCCGTGGTAGTCCACGTCCATCGCCGTGAAGGCGATATCCGCGACGACGTCGCTGTAGCGGAAGCGCTCGTTGAACTCGATGCAGTCGATGAAGGCGATGCCGTTCTCGACGCAGATCTGGTCGGCGTGCAGGTCGCCGTGGCAGTCCCGAATGCGCCCCTCGGCTTCGCGCCGGGCGAAGACCGACGCCCGCGCGTCCAGAAACGCTTCGGTGTAGGCCTTTGCCCGGTCGAAGGCCTCCGCGGGCACGGTCACACCGATCTGCTCCCTGGTCTGGGTGAAGTTCTCCGCGGTGTTGAAGCGGACCGTCTCGATCCCGCCCAGGCGGCGGGTGTGCTCGCCGGCTTCCGCGACAGCGTGGAATGCCGCGATGCGCCGCGCGATGCGGCGCATCAGCTGGGGCGTTGCTTCACCACGCTTGAGCAGCGCCGAGAGCCAGCGGTCCCCGGGAAGCTGACGCATCTTCACCGCGTACTCCACGATGCGACCGGTCTCGTGCATCGTGTAGTGCCCACCGTCCTCCCAGATCCCCACCATGCCCAGGTACACGTCGGGCGACAGGCGCCGGTTGAGGCGCAGTTCCTCCGAACAGAAGAACCGCCGCTTCTCGAGGCTCGTGAAATCGAGAAAGCCGAAGCTCACCGGCTTCTTCACTTTGTAGACGAACCGGCCGGTCGAGAACAGCCAGGAGATGTGCGTTTCGGCGAGGCTCACCCGCTCCGGGCGCTCGCTCTCGGGATATGCGCCCGGGTCCAGAAGCGAGCGTACCAGGTCTGAGAGTGGTGCCAAGGGCGCTCTACACGCCCGGGCGGGAGGACGCTGCCGGTGCTCGGGGTTTGGGGCGCGCCGGACAGCAGTTCGATGGGCAGATGTCCTGCCAGGCGCCCAACGTACCGAGGGCGGGCCGCGTGCGCCGCTCGGTCCTGCGCTCGACGATCAGATCGCGGATCATGCGCACGAAGGCGGGGGCGGTCCCCACCGTCCGAGCCCGCACCAGGTGCAGCCCCAGCTCAGCCGCCGTCTCTCGGGCCTCGACGTCCAGGTCGAACAGCACTTCCATGTGGTCGGAAATGAAGCCCAGCGGGGCGAGGACCACGTCGGTCGCGCCGCCCGCGGCCGCGGCCTTGAGGTAGTCCAGCACGTCGGGCTCGAGCCAGGGCATGTGGGGAGCGCCGCTGCGGCTCTGGTATACCAGGTTCCAGCCCTTCCGGCCCGCGCCCTCCGCCACGAGCCGCGCCGTCTCGGCGAGCTGCTTCTCGTAGGTGCACCCCTGCGCCATCGTGAGGGGAATCGAGTGGGCCGTGAACGCCACGCGGGCGGCCGGCCGCCGCTCTACGGGCACCTGCTCCAGCGCGGCCTCGAGGTTCGCCACGCTCGGCCCGATGAAGCCAGGGTGGTTGAAGAACACCCGGATCTTGTCGATCTCGGGCGCGTCCGGCACCGCGTCCAGCGCGCGCACGATGTCCTCCCGGTACTGGCGGCACCCCGAGTAGCTGCTGAACCCGGAGGTGACGAACGCGATGGCTCGTCGCACCCCCGCGTCGCGCATCTGGCGCACCGTGTCGGCCACCAGGGGGCGCCAGTTCCGGTTGCCGAAATAGACCGGCAGGTCGGGACCGTGGGCTCGCAACTCGGCTTCGAGCGCCGCAATCAACGCCCGGCCCTGGGCGTTGATCGGACTGACGCCGCCGAACCGGTCGTAATGGTGCGCCACCTCGAGCAGCCGCTCCCGGGGGATGTTACGCCCGTGGGTGACGCGTTCGAGAAACGGCATCACGTCGTCCGGCCCTTCGGGTCCGCCGAAAGACATCACGAGCACCGCGTCGTACTCCCTAGCGGTGTCGTCGAATCGGGGCGCATCGGGGGTCGCGGCCCCGCGCACGGTCACGGCGCTGAACTCTTTTGCATAGGGGGGAGGAAGATAAACTGGGGCGTGGGAGAGTGGGGTTGTGGGGATGTGGATGCGCACCCCACGTCCCCACTTCCCCACATCCCCACTCCCCCCGCCTTTACGCACCACGCACATATTTCGACATGCGAGCGATTCTCTTCGGCGCAACCGGCATGGTCGGAGCCGGCGTTCTGCTCGAATGCCTCGCCGATCCTCGTGTCAGCTCGGTGCTCTCCGTCGTACGGCGGCCGAGCGGAGTAAGCGATCCCAAGCTCGAGGAGATCGTCCATGACGACTTCTTCGACTACGGGTCCATCAAGAGCGCATTCGTGGGTCGCGACGCCTGTTTCTTCTGCCTCGGCGTGTCATCAGCGGGAATGAAGGAGTCCGACTATCGCCATCAGACCTTCGATCTGACGCTGGCAGCGGCGAAGACAATCGTCGCCCTCAGTCCCCAGTTGACTTTCTGCTACGTGTCGGGTGCCGGCACCGACAGCTCGACCCGCGGACGAGCGATGTGGGCACGGGTCAAGGGCGCGACCGAGAATGCGCTGCTGGCGCTGCCGTTCAAGGCGGCGTTCATGTTCCGACCAGGCTACATCCATCCGCTGAAGGGAGTGCGCTCGAGGACGAAGCTCTACCAGGCGATGTACAGTTTCGTGGGGCCGCTCTACCCGCTACTGCGCCGGCTCTTTCCGCGTCAGGTCACCACTACGGTGAATATCGGCCGGGCCATGATTCAGGTCGCTGTAGCCGGCTACCCGCGAAAGATCTTGGATCCCGACGATATCAACGGCGCCGCCACTACGACGTGAAGGCTTAAGCGCGATCGTAGGCCCGGTGAAAGGAAAGCGACCGTCCTTTTAGGCCCGTCACCGTGACCGCCACGTCGAGGTGTTTGCCGTCCTCCGAGACGCGATACTTCTCGGTGACTTTGCCGCCGCCGGAGACCTTGCGCAGGACGACGAACTCGGTCCCGTCCCAGCGACCCCGGAGCTCGATCTCCCCGCCTCCCTCCACCTGCTGCTTCACTTTTCGACCGTCACTGTAGACCACCAGTGCGCCGCCGCCATCGGGAGCAAACGCGACCGTGGAGTCGGTCTGGGAGACCGTCAGCACCGCCGGCGCGTGGAGCGCGAGCGCGAACGTCTGACGCATCCGCGCGCGCTGGTCGTCGGACATCCCGCTCCCCCGTCCACCCTCGCCACGCTCGCCACCTTCGGGCCGACTGCCCCCGATCCCTCCGCCTCCCCCTCCCCCTCCCCCACCTCCACCCCCGCCCGCTCCGGGGAAACCGCCAACGCCGCCCGGGAAACCGCCGCCGGTTCGGGGAACGCCGCGACCACCCGGAAGGCGTCCTCCCGGCCGCGATGGTGGCGCCATGTCACCCGTGCTGTCGAGTGTCTGGGTGATATCTCGCGGCGCGTCACTTTGGCTCGCGTTGAACCTCCACCGTCCCGACAGATCAGGCCGTCGGTGCGGCAGAGCGATGTCTGGTAGGGCGACGAGCGTGAGACGCGAACAGGCGAATAGTACGGTGAGCGGTATCATGATCGATCTATACCCCCGCTCGATGATTCCGGCTGGGTCGCGCATCTGACCCGTCGGCCTGTGAGCGCCATCATCGAAGCGCAGCGCACCCCGAGGTTCTCTTCATACCATGAAGACGTTCATTCGCCATCTTACCCTCTGCGCCCTTCCGCTCATCGGCGGGATCGGCGCCGGATACGGCTTCGCGGCAAAGCAAGCGTCATGCATGTCGCTCGTCGGTGTGATCCTCGCTGCCAAGTGCCACGTACGGCAACTCGAGTATCAACAGCGATTCGAGCTGGCGGGGGCGGCCGCTGGCTGGCTCGTGGCATCCACTCTCGGCGCCTGGCTGGAACATCGCCGGCGTCGTTCCCTAGACGCAGTACCCTCTCAAGGAGTGCCATCATGAAGCGTATCGGGACCATTGTGGCGCTGTGTTTCGTCATGACCCGCGGGCTCGCGGCGCAGGACACGACCCAAGCGCCCGCCACGCCCGCCGCCGCACCTGCGGTGACCATCACCGCTGCGGTCGTGGCGAAGGCGGTCGTGGATCGCGAACCGCAGGACACCGCAACGGCATTTCCCGCCGACGTGGGTCAGCTGGTGTGCTGGACCAAGGTGAGCGGCGCCGCTGGCGCGACGGTCCATCACGTCTGGTTCCACGGCGAGACCCAGGTCGGCGACGTGGAGCTGCAGGTGGGCGGGTCCCCGTGGCGCACCTGGACCAAGAAGACGGTGCCGACCGACTGGACCGGGGCGTGGCACGTGGAGATCCGCGATGCCGCAGGGACGGTGCTGAAGAGGATCGACTTCACGGTGGGGCAGTAAAACGGCAGTGCGTGGGGACGCTGGGATGTGGGGACGTGGGAGGGTGCGTGGTGCGTGCTAACGTAGAAAGCGTGCGGTACGTGGTGCGTGGTAAAGTGGCTTGGGTTCACGCACCACGCACAACGCACAACGCACCATCATTCGACCAGCATCAAGTTCAGGAGCAGGTGGCCAGGGGGGAACAGGCAAATCTCCAATGGTAGAACACCAGCGCTCTATCGTACTTCGCCACAACTAGGGGGCTCCCCTGCGACCAAATCGGAAGGGTGGCGAGGAGTCGCCCGCAGGAAGTTTCGCGAGCGCCCCATAACCATTGAAGCCGGCTTTGCGGATCGTGGATCTCAGCAGCTTCTTGCAGCCTTCCAAACTCGAGATCCGCTGTTCGATGAACCGAAGCCGCAATCGGAGAATCTCGGTCAAACGTCGGGACGCTTCCGCGCCGCGCTTCCCGTCGAGCTCGAGCAGGTCGTGGATATCCCGGAGCGTGAGCCCGCAGTTCTGCAATTGGCGGACGAAGCGGACCCGCTCCACCGCCTTGGCGTCATATATCCGGTGATCGCTCGCAGAACGACGAGGTGTGCCGAGGAGACCGGTTCTCTCGTAAAACCGAATCGTGTCTCGCGTAACGCCGCAGGAAGCCGCGAGATCGCCGATGCGCAGGTGCTCAGTCACATGTTGAATCCTACCCTTTGCCGATTGACCCAGGTCAAGAGGCTCCGGGGGAGGTGCGTGGTGCGTGGCAAGGTAGAAAGCGTGCGTGGTGCGTGGTGCTCGCTACCCGCGCCCCTTCTTCCCGGAGCGGATTTCTCTCGCGACCTCCGCCACAGCCGCAGCCGCCGCGGCGGCCAGCGCGGCCTTCCCCGCCGCTTTCAGCACGCGGCTCGCCTGTCGAAGCGTTTGTCGCGCCTTGCGGTGGCGCGCCGCCGTTTTGACCTCTCGCCGCGCAACCCCGATGAGGGCATCCGCATGCTTGGCCGCCGCGATGGCGCCGTGCTTGGCGGCGCGCGCCGCCCTGAGGATTCGGCTTCTCCACTCTGCACGATTCGCCATAAACACCCCCTTAGCTCTAAACCGGTACGTGGTGCGTGGAAACGTAGAAAGCGTACGTGGTACGTGGTGCGTGGTAAAGTGGCTTAGGTTCACGCGCCACGCACCACGCACCACGCACTTTCTTTCACGCACCACTCACCACGTACCACGTACGATCTAGCGATTAGTACATCCCGCCCATGCCGCCGCCGCCGGGCATCGGGGGCAGCTTGTCCTTCTCCTTCTTCTCCACCACCACGCACTCGGTGGTGAGGAGTAGTCCCGCGATGGACGCGGCGTTTTGTAGCGCCGTGCGGGTGACCTTGGTCGGGTCGATGACGCCGGCCGCGACCAGGTCCTCGTACTCGTCGGTCTGGGCGTTGTAGCCGAAGTTCAGCTTGGTCGACGCCTTGACCTTCCCCACGACGATCGCGCCCTCGGCACCAGCGTTCTGCACGATGATCCGGATC
>JBGPIJ010000144.1:0-7557 GCA_041484865.1 Gemmatimonadota bacterium | reverse complement strand
CGAAGTCCTGCTTCCCTACGACCGGCTGCTGGGCCGCAAGAAACGCCGGGACACACTGCGGGACCTCAGCGTCGCTGCGCGCGGCCGGTTCGGTCGGTCGGTCGCCGCGTCGGGCGTTGCGCCGGCGGACCGGACTGAGCGCATTCTGTTCGTCTTCGAAGGGGTGACCGACATTCTCGAGGCCGTGAGACGCAGGGCGGCGCAGGAATGGGACGATCCCCGCCTCGTGTGGCTCCCGCTCCAGTACGCGCTCCTCCCCGAAGAGCACGACGAGCAGGCGGAGCTGGATGGGCTGCTCGAGCGGGCAACCGGTGTGTCGTTCACCGAGCACAATCGCATTTCCTACGTCGCCAACCTCCAGTTCCATTGGGAGCTGCTCCAGATGTTACGGGAGACGCGCGACTACCACGTCCTCTGGATCCACGACTTTCCGGCTGTGACCCCCGAGCAAAAGCTCGACTGGGCGTCGTTCGCGCAGCTGGTCGACGGCTATCTCGCGGCGCTGGCGGAGCGGGTCGAGGCGTACGACTCGGCCGGCACGCTGCCGTCCTACTTCATTTTTCTCGACGACTACTACTATGAGCAGCGGAAATCCCGGATGTTGATGACCGTGCTGGAGGATCCGCTGCACGCGTCCTCCAGCCTGTCGCGCGGCACCGCCGAGCAACGCGCGCGCCTTCACCAGGCCCTGGAACGTCTCCGCCTGGCCGTGCGAAACTCGCGGGTGTTGCAGGCCGAGGCGCGTGAATATGGGGACGCGTGGCTGCGCAATCGCATCAAGGTGCACGTGAACATCACCAACCGGGTCGATGCGTCGTTCTGGAGCGGCGGCCTCGTGTCCAGCGTCTTCGGCTATCCCGACGACGTGATGCGCGACCATCGGAAGATCGCGTTCCGTGACGTGAGTGAAGAGAATCCTTTCAGCGGCAAGGCGATGCTGACCGGGATGGGCGTCGGTCAGCAGTACCTCGGCCCCGGGTGGGACGACCGATCCCTCATTCTGCAGGGCCCGGTGCTGCTCGAGCTGCGTCAGGCGGCGCGTGAGCTGTTGATAAGCCAAGGCCTGACCGAGGCGGAGCTGCCGTCGGCGCTGCGAGCCCGGCCCCGGGTGGACGAGCCGCTGGCAGACCTCGCGGCGCAGCCCGACGCCGCTCGCTTCGACGGGCGCGCCATGGCCGTGGTCAATGGGACCGGGTACCTGCCGAAGCCGCTGAACCTCGCGAGAGCGCTGCTCTATTCGCTGATGCCCGCCGGGTCCGTGATCAAGTCTCCCGATTCGCTGTGGAACTCGTTTCTCTGGGCGGGGTTGCTGGTCGGGGCGTCACTGCGGGGCGCCCGGGTCCTCGTGATCGCGCCGGCCCAGGCCAACGCGCCGAGCAACGGGTTCCTGCAAATGTCCCGCGCCCACGAGCTCTTCACGCGGCTCCTACTCGCGCGCCGCGAGCTCGGTCCGGCCATCGCTGCGGCGGGCGGGGACCTCCGGACCGGCCTCTACGCGCTCCCAGTCGATGCGCACGGGTTCGCGAGCCGCGCCGAGCTCTGGGCGAGCCAGGTCGGCTCCACCCCGTTCCTGCAGAACCTGTTGCCGTTCGCCCCCGCTCTGATGCCCACGGTCGCAGACGCCGGTCGGCGCGACTCGGGGGGCCAGGGCTCGGGCATCGCACTCCGACCCAAGCTGCATCAGAAGGTGCAGTTCCTCGCGACGCGGGATTTCTGGAACGCGATCAGCGCGTCACCCGAGTGGCCGCAATTCATGGCGACCCACTTGCGGTACCGCGCCGCGACCTATTCCCCGGCAGGAGCGTACGTCGAAGCAAGCGCACTCCCGGATTCTTTGGAGCAGATCGCCGAACGGCTCCTCGCACGAATCGGCGACTCTCCGCGGGCCGCGAGCTTCGCGATCGTCGGGTCGCAGAATCAGGACTACCGCGGGATGTTCATGGACGGCGAAGTCGGCGTGCTGATCACCGGTGCCCAGTCGCTCGTGCCGCTACTCGATCTCGTGTTCCTGGTCGGCACCGCGACGTGGGTGGACGATCAAGCCACGCTCGATCGGATGCTCCCCCCACCGAGCGAGCTGCAGCGGCGCATCGCCCGGGTCGCGAAGGACGGAGTGTGACGCGAACCACGCGGCTGGGCCTCGTCGTCGCACTCTCCGCTTGGGCGACCCCCGGGTTCGCTCAGCTCGGCGAGCTTCAGGCCGGGGTGGTGGCGAGCCATGGAACGGCGGAGGCGTACGGTCCCGGGGGTGGGCTGGTGCTCGGCGTGGCGACGGGCCGGCTCGCGTATGTCGGATTGCGATGGCTCTACTACGCCGGAGCGACCGCGGCGGGCGTCACAAACCGGGTGCAGGACGTCGCCGTCGACCTCGGCGTGATGATCCCCGTGGGCAAGCTCGACGTCCTCGTGGGCGCGAGCCTCGGCGCCGCGCGGTTTGCGCAGCGCGTGGGCGGCGCGTGGGTGCGCAAGGTCGAGTTCCTCGCCGCGCCTGGGGTCGCCGTGGAGATGCGCGTCGCGGGTGTCGCGCTCATCCCCGAGCTGCAGTACAACCTATCCGGCGACCCCGACTTCGTGCACCCAGTTCAGCCGCGCGCACTGGTCGCCTCGCTGCGGTTGGTGCTCCCGATCGAGGTGGGCCGCATTCGGCGTTAGCCGTCGCCGCCGACGCCTACCGGCTCCGTGGCCGCCCGGTCAGATTCTACACTCGCCATGTCCGGTCCCCCCGCCCGTGCTCTCGTCATTCAGACGGCGTTTCTCGGCGATGTCGTGCTCACGACCGCACTGCTGTCCGCGCTGGCGGAGCGCCATGGCCCGGTGGACGTCGTGACGACCGCCGCGGCAGCCCCCTTGCTCGAGACCCACCCGGCCGTCGCCCGGGTGATCCCCTACGATAAGCACGGTCGGGACCGTGGCGCGGGCGGCGTGCGCCGCATGGCGCGCGGTCTGGCGCGCGCCAGCTACAAGGTCGCCTACCTGCCGCATCGCTCGCTGCGCTCCGCCGTGCTCGCGCGACTGGCCGGCGTACCGCGTCGGGTGGGGTTTCGGGGCGGGTGGTCCTTCCTCTATACGGACACCCGCTCCCGGCCCGCGAGCGGCCCCGAGCGCGACCGGCTGCTCGCCTTGGCGGACGCCCCCCCTGGCTCCTTCGCACCGCGGCTCTACCCGTCCGACGAGGACAAGGCGGCGGTCGAGGCGTTTCTTCGGGCGGCTGGCCTGAGCGGGGAGTTCATCGCCCTCGCGCCCGGCTCCATCTGGGGGAGTAAGCGGTGGCCCTACTACGCGGATCTGGCCACCCACCTCGCCCCGGGAGCCGCGATCGTGGCGGTGGGCGGGCCCGAGGACGGGGCGCTGGGAGACGCGATTGTGAAGGCGGTCGGGCGGTCAGGTGGGCGGGCGGTCAGCGCCGCCGGAGCGCTCTCGCTGCGGCAATCGGTCGCGCTGATCGGCCGCGCGCGACTGCTCGTGGCCAACGACAGCGCGCCCGTGCATTTTGCATCGGCGATGGGGACACCGGTCGTGGCCCTGTTCGGGCCGACGATCCCCGAGTTCGGCTTTGGGCCGCTCGGCCCCACGGACGTCGCGCTCGGTGTGGCGGGACTTCCCTGCCGCCCCTGTTCGAGCCATGGACCGCGCCGCTGCCCGCTCGGGCACCACCGCTGCATGAAGGATCTGTCGGTGGAGACCGTGTTGAACGAAATCGAGAGGACTCGTGCGCTACATCGTCGGCATTGATCTCGGCGGCACCAACATCGTGGTCGGCACGGTGGCCGAAGACGGATCCGGGCTGTTGGGGCTCGTGTCCGAGCCGACGCTTCCCGAACAGGGCTCGGATGCGGTCGTTCGCCGCATCGTCAAGCTGGCCCGCGCGTCCATCGCCGCGGCCGGAAACGTGGCGATCGCTGGGGTTGGCGTCGGCTCGCCGGGGCCGCTCGATACCGCGCGGGGACTCGTGCTGCTGACGCCCAATCTCGGGTGGACGAATTTTCCACTCCGCGACCGTATCTCCACGGCGATCGGCCTCCCGGCCACGCTCGACAACGATGCCAATTGCGCCATTTTCGGCGAATGGTGGCGCGGGGCCGGGCGCGGGTCGGACTACGTCGTGGGACTCACGATCGGCACCGGGATCGGCGGGGGAATCGTGCTGCACGGCGAGATCTATCACGGCGTGTCGGACATCGCCGGTGAGTTCGGGCACATGACCATCGATTCCACCGGCCGGCGCTGCAAGTGCGGCAACTACGGGTGTCTCGAAGCCTACGCGTCGGGCCCGGCAATCGCCGCCCGCGCCGTCGAGGGCGTCGAGGCGGGCGCGGACACGAGCCTTCCGGATTATGTCGCAAAGGACCTCTCGAAGATCACGGCGCAGGTCGTGTACGAGGCGGCGAACGACGGCGACGAATACGCGCAGGAGGTGGTGCACGACACGGCGAAGGTGCTCGGCGCCGGCGTCGCGAACATCATCAACATCTTCAATCCCCAGGTCGTCGTGATCTGCGGCGGCGTGACGCTCGCCGGCGACAAGCTGTTCGTGCCGCTGCGGAGCGAGGTGAAGCGGCGGGCGTTCAAGCCGGCGGTGGCGGCCTGCCGCATCGTGCCGGGCGAGCTGACCGGCACGGCGGGCGTCTACGGCGCCGCCGCGGTGTTCATGCGGCGCACGTGGGGCACCGCCGCGGTCCGGCCCCTCGGAACGTTACATTGATCGTGTGAAACGGCTCGGGGTCGTCGGCTCGCTGGTGTGGGACACGATCTACGATCGCGAGCCGGCGCAGCACGTCATCGAGGAGTGGGGCGGGATCTCGTATTCGCTCGCGGCGCTCGATGCCACCCTGCCGCCGGGGTGGGAGATCGTGCCGCTCGTGAAGGTCGGACACGACCTCGCGCCGCGCGCCAACGAGTTTCTGCGCTCGCTCGAGCACGTCGCGCGCACCGCGCGGTTCCTCGAGGTGCCGGAGCCCAACAACCGCGTCACGCTGCGCTACTACGAGTCGGCGCGGCGCTGCGAGCAGATGTCCGGCGGCGTCCCGCCCTGGACCTGGCCCGAGCTCGGGCCGATGGTGCGCGACCTCGACGCGCTGTACGTGAACTTCATCTCCGGGTACGAGATGGATCTCGCGACCGCGCAGTTCCTGCGGCACGGGTTCCCCCATCACATCTACGCCGACCTGCACAGCCTGTTTCTCGGCAAAACGGCGGACGGCACGCGCGTGCCGCGGCCGCTGCCCGAGGCGTCGAGCTGGTTCAGCTGCTTCGACATGGTGCAGCTCAACGAAGACGAGCTGCGCCAGCTCGGCGACGATCCGCTCGCCATCGCGGCCGGCGTCCTGGCCCATGGGTGCCAGACGCTCATCGTCACGCTCGGAAGTCAGGGGGCGGCGTACTTCACGGGCCGACCGGTGCGTACCGCGCGGATTCCCGCCGAGCGGGGACCGCTCGCGGCCGATCTCGACCCCACGGGGTGCGGCGACGTGTTCGGCGCCGCGGTGACCGCGGCGCTGGTCACGGGCGCGAGCCTCGAGGACGCCCTGCGTCTCGGCGCCCGCATGGGGGCGCGCAACCTGACGCATCGCGGCGCCACGGGTCTCCGCGACCATCTGTTGGGGCGGCTCGCCGTCGCATGACCCGGTTGGTCGAAGTCCCAGCCCAGTTCGACGATCGTTCCTTCGACCAGTTCGCCGGCGCCTTCGCCGAGGCATCGAAGGACGGGGAGCGGCTGCTGTTCGACGCCCATGCCACGGAGTGGGCGTCGCCGCAAGGCCTGCTGGGTCTCCTGGTGGCGGGGGAGGCGGCGCGCCGCCAGAGCAAGGGAGACGGCGGCGGGACCGGGGCCGAACGGCCGCTCCTCGCCGCCCCGACGCACGCGGACGTGCTGAGCTACTGGGCGCGGGCTGGTTTCTTCCGCGAGGCGGCGGAGCTGTTCGAGATCCACGGCCGCATCCCGAAGGGCAAGCCCGAGACTGAGAGCGACGTCCTGCTTCCCGTGACGCCGGTGCGCGCCGCGGAGGACGTGCATGAGGTGGTGAGCAAGATTCAGGAGCGGGCGTCCGCCATCCTCGCGTCGGAGCTGCAGCTCGATCCCAAGGCGACGATGGGCTTCGCTATGGCGCTTTCCGAGGCCTGTCAGAATATTGTAGAGCACGCCGGGACGGGCGGGTGGGTCGCCGTCCAGAGCTATCACTGGCGCCGCACGCTGGCGCGTCGCGTCGTGATGATCGCCGTGGCGGACGCGGGTGTGGGGTTCCGGCACTCGCTCGAGCCGACGCAGGCGAAGCGCTTCGGCGCTCGGTGGGGCGACGCGGCGGCGCTCGAGGCGGCGTTGATTCAGGGCGTGAGCCGGTTCCGCGATCCGGGGCGCGGACAAGGCCTCGCGGGCATCCGCCGGTATCTCGCCCGCTGGAACGGGAAGATCGCAATCCGCAGCGGCACGGCGCGCATCGCGATCGTGCCGGCGTGGGACGACGATGTCCCGTTACGCGAAGGACTCCCGGCGTTCCCAGGCGCGCAGGTACTCATCATCATACCCGAGCAGGGGTCCGCGAAGCGGTGATCCAGCATATCGACGTGCATGCGGTGCTGCGGGAGTCCTGCTCCGGCGTATACGCGGATCTCGTCACCCGTCCCACGGGCCGCGTGGTCCGTGAGCGGATCGAGCAGGTGATCGCGACGGGTGCGCCCGCGATCGCGCGCATGGATTTCAGCGGCGTCGGCTGCATCGACTACTCCTGCGCGGACGAAATCATCGCCAAGCTACTGCGCGTGTGGCCCAGGCTCTTGGTGCTGCGCGGCCTGACCGATGGCCATCGGGACGCGATCGAGCCGGTGCTCGCCTGGCACGGTCTCGCGGTCGTGCTCGAGGCGACCGATGGGACGCTCGACGTCATCGGCGCGCCGGCGATCGGGGCCGCCCTGCTCGACCGGCTCGTCGCGCAGGGTCTGGCCGACCGCTTGCCCGGAGGCACACTCGCACTGATCGCGACGTGAGCCGGCCGTGACGCGCCGCCCCGGCTTCTCGACCCGCGCCGTGCACGGGGACCCGGCCACCCGGCCGGATTGGACGCCCGTGGCGTCGCCGATCTACCAGAGCAGCACGTTCACGAATCCCGTCGGATCGTCCGCGGAAGTCCTCTACACGCGGTACGGCAACAATCCCAATCAGATCGCCATTGCGAAGCGGCTCGCGGCGCTCGAGGGCGCCGAGGCGGCGATCTTCGTCGCGAGCGGCATGGGCGCGGTGGCGCTGGCGCACCTCGCCGTGCTGCGGCCCGGGGACCATCTCGTGTCGAGCGAGTGGATCTATGGCGGCGTGCGCCGCCTGTTCCGCCAGGAGTTCGGCCGCCTGGGCATCGAGGTGAGCTTCGTCAACCCACTCGAAACGCGGGTGTGGAAGCGCGCCGTACGGGCGAATACGCGGGCGATTTTCGTCGAGACGCCGACGAATCCGTTGTTGCGCGTGCTGGACCTGGAGCCGCTCGCGACGTTGTCCAAGGCCGAAGGGCTTGCGCTGATCGTCGACTCCACGTTCGGCACGCCGATCAACTTTCGTCCCCTGGAGCACGG
>JBGPIJ010000143.1:0-7608 GCA_041484865.1 Gemmatimonadota bacterium | reverse complement strand
GCGCCTTCGGGATCGGTCGTCGCCGCGGGCGCCGCCGGCGTCACCGCACCGATGTAGATCCCGCAGCTCTTCGTGGTGTTGACGTTCGTGACGCTCGCCGTCCACCCGGCCTGTGTGCCGGTGCCGACGGTCGGCGTTGACAACGTGTTGCCGGTGGTCGTACAAAAAGCCACCTGGCCCGCCACGGGCGGATTGGCGCAGGAGACCTGGGTGCTGTATTTCACCGAGTCGGCGAAATACGCCTCCTCGGCGGTCACCAGGTTACGAAGGTCTGACTTCATCGACGCGATGTAGGCCTTCTCCTTCGTGTTGGGGAACTTTGGGATCGCGATCGCCGCGAGGATCCCGATGATCACGACCACGATCAACAGCTCGATGAGTGTGAAACCGTTCCGGTTCATTGCTGCTCCTGGCTAAGGGTTCAGCGCCCCCCGAACACCGACACCCCAAAAAACAAAGGGCCCGCGCAGTCAGGACGACCAAGCGCGAGCCGCGTGGACCGAGCGCACCAATCGCTCCGATCCTGCTCTCGGCGGCTGGGCTGTCTCGAGTAACACCATCGAGACCCCGTGGCTTTGCGCCCCACGGTCACCCGTGGTTTGCCCTGGACGAAGAGACGCTTTTGGGGGATGCCTAGTTGCAAAAGTCGAGCCTCACTGCACTTCGCCATGTCGATGGTCGAATGACGATAATCTATATGCCGTATAATGCAACGAATCGTGCACTATACAACGACGTTCGGCTGTCCCTTGCTGGCGTCCTCCGGTCCGGATCGTGATCACCGAGTCCGGGATCGGCCAATGGGGGCAGAACGCCTTCCCGCGCGGTGGCTCGACCGGCTGATCGCGCGGGGACTGGGATCAAAGTGAATTCCCTCAGGCGGCGGCGCGGAGCGCATAGCGCTCCGCGAGGCCGTCCGCGATCCGCTCCGCGTTCGCGAGAATCGTGAGACTCGTATTGACGGCGAGCGACGATGGAATCGCGGCGCCGTCGGACACGTACAGCCCCGGATAGTCGAACACCTCACCGTTCGCGTCCACCACGCCGTCAGCCTTGTGGTCCGCCATCCGGCAGGAGCCGACCTGATGGGCGGTCGAGAAGTGGACGCCCTCCTCGGGCTGCAGGCTCTTGTCGAGGAATTCGGTGCGGACCAGACGGCAGCCATTCCGCACCAGGATGCTTTCGAGCAAGTCCCTCGTGCGTTGCTGGTACGCCTCGAGCGCCGCATCCACGGGAAGCGACAGCGCGAGCGTGTCGCCGTGGGAGATCTCGAGCGTCGCACCAGGCGGCGTCAGCCCGAACGCATCGAGGATGATGACGCGGTGCCGCAGATCTCGCATGAGTTCGCCGTGCGGCGTGCCCCACCACCCCGAGATCCGGCTGCGGCCCTCCGGCCGCAGGTGCGCGGTGGACATGAGCATGAGCGGGAGCGCCTTGACCGCGTGCACGGTGACGCCGTGCGAGCCGAGGAACTGGTAACTCACCATCCCGGGATGGGTCCGGCCCGTGAACATGTCGCCGTCCGGGAAGCCCGCGGGCAGAACGGCGGCCACCTTCACGCTGCCGTTGTAGGCGATGTGCCGTCCGACGTGCTCGCTCAGGAAGGGGAGGTACGGTTTCGAGCGGAGCAAGAGCTGCGCGGTTCCCACCGTCCCGCCGCCCAGGATCAAGACCCGCGCGACGTAGCGGCGCATCTCCCGGTCGCCGGTCCGGCGCCGCGCGATGACCTCGTAGCGATGAGGAATGTCCCGGAGTATCCGCCCGCTGGGCCGCCGCAGCTCTGGGAGCGGGTGGACCGCGAGCGCTTCCACGTCGGTCTCGATCTCGGCCCCGGCAAGGACGGCCTGAGGGAGGTAATTGAGGAACAGCGACTGCTTCGCGCCGTAGATGCATCCGGTCACGCAGAAGCTGCTCCCCTGGCAGCCGCGCACGGCGTAACGCGCGCGGTCCACCGAGTAACCGAGATTCTTCATGAGCTGTGCGAACACGATCCCCGTCTTCGGGACGTCCTCAGGCGCGATCTGCGCCACGTGGAGCATCGCCTCCGCGCGTTCGTAGTACGGATCGAGGGCGCGACGATTGAGCCCCTCGGGCCACAAGCGCCGCCCGCTCGGCTCGACTTGCTCGAACACCGGCGACGGCGCCCGGAGCGAGACCATTTCGTAGAACCCCGAACCGCCGCCCAGGGCCTCCGCGTACGTGATGCTCAAGTGGTCACCCCCGATTCCCTTGAGATACTTGAGCACGTACTTCGGGTCCGAGGTCTGGCGGAAGTCGGCCGTACTGATGCGCGGTCCCTTCTCGAGCATCACGACCTTCGCTCCCGCGGTGGCGAGCCTCAAGGCCGGCGCGGCGGCACCGAAGCCGGTGCCGATGATCAAGACGTCCGTCGGAATGGTTTTCATCGCACCTCCCGGGGTCAGGCGTGGTTCCCGTCGGCAGTCATGGCCTCGGGGAGAAGCCGCGCCGCGTCGGGGCAGGTGATGTCCGTCAGCGGGTGCCAGCGGTGACCGCCGTCGAACCCGATCAGGGCGCACCCCTTCTTGTCGTCGTATATCCCGGCATAGAACGCCACTTCGGCGAGGACGATGGCGCTGCCGTAGAGCTTGCGGGTCGTGCCATCCGCGCCGAGTCCCTCCCGGATCACCCGAGCCCGTTGATCGGGGGGCAGATGATGGAAGTTCTCTCCGAACCGCTCGCTCGCTCGGCGGCACAGGTCGGCGGCGAAGAAGGCCGCGTAGCTCGCGAACGGCAGGTCGCGATCGGTGAACGCGCGGGCGAGGTCGGGATCCCCGATGGGCGCGCCGGGAATGACCGCCGTGACGAACGCCCGCAGCACCCCGTCCAGAAGCTCGGGGTCGTCGTCGAACACGGCGGGATAATCGTGCGTCAGCACGCGCAGCGGCGTGCACGCGACCGCGAGCGCAGCCGCGATCAGGCTGAGTTGTTTGAGAGCTTGCCGGCGAGAAAGGTCCTGCATCGACGTCTCCAGCTCGGGACGGGTGCAGGATAGGTGCAGCCGGTCAAGCGGGCGCTAAGAGGGAACCTGAGCTTCCAGTGTCGTCCGAGGAGACTCGGCGCGCGCTGTGCCCCAAGGCGCCCGGCAGAGGCGGTGACCGCCGCGGCGAACAGCACAACGCGCGCTCGCACCATCGTACTCAGGGTTGCGCCGTGAGGAACGTCGCCACTACGCCACCGTGATCGGACGGCCACAATCCCACTCGTCGATCGACGTTCCGGTCGCCCACCACCTCGCGCTGCACGGGCCGAGTGCCGGCGGGGAGGTTCCGGGTGAAGATGAAGTCGATGCGCTGGTTGAACGTCGGCCGCGGGTTCAGGAGATCCGCCTGCTCGCAACAGGTGAGGCCGGGCGCGTCGCGGTCAGGTTCGGCCCAGCTGTCTGAATATCCATCCGCTCGCAGCGTTGGATAGGTCGGGGTCGCGCGCGTCGGGTCCGCGCCGTACGCATCGGAATTGAAGTCGCCCACGAGGATCGTCGGTCGCGACTCGGTTTGGAGCAGCGACAGAAGCTCAGCGGTCTGCGCGAGCTGAGTGCTCTGGACCTCCTGACCGGCGAGGTGCGTAACGACGAACCGGTAGGTACGACCCGCGACAGTGGCTTCGAGCGAGCTCCAGCCCTGGAACACGCCGGTCGTGACCCCACCGAGGGAGACCGTCTGATGCGCGGCGTAGACGCCGGAACGCGCATTGGTGTACGCCACGTCGCCACGCACCAGCGCCGCGTCGCCGTCGCTGTAGCGCACGCCGGCCAGGATCGGCTGCCCCGACGCATCGACTCCCGTAATCACCGGCACCTGGATGTCGGTCGTCCGGTCAACGGCCGCGACCCGGTAGTCGAGGCCCCGCGCCGTGAGCGAATCCACGACGAGGTTGAGAAAATCGTAGGCGACGTGAGTGGCGAGCTCCTCGAATGGCCGGTCGGTGGTGCGGTACAATGCGACTTCTTCGAGTCCAACGAATTCGGGCCGCCGCCGGGCGATGTTCGCGGCGATACTCCCGGCGCGCGCGGGGAAGTTCGTGGCTTGGACGTTCGCCCACTCCTGCGTGGCGATGGCGACCGCCTCGTCGGGCGTCTGGGCGGCGAGCACTCGCTCCACCTCCGCTCCGACGTACACGTTCCAGGCAAGGGCTGTGACGTCGGGCGCCTCGTGCGACGACCTGTCGCTCGACACGCCGCGAGCGGCGCTCACGCTCGTCCGCGATGCTGGACCCGCAGCCTCTGGCGCATTGCAGGCGAGGACCAAGAGCAGTGCGGCGGTGGATGCGCATAACCGGTTCACGGGAGCCCCCTTGTCGAATGGTCCGAAGAGATCCTACGACCACATTGGGGGAACCATGCATTCTGGGGGTCAAGCCACAGTCAAGTAGCCCATTAATTAAGGACTGACCGGCTCGTGTCCCGGGGCGTATGATTGTTCGCCTCAGAAACCCCCGAGGGAGCTTGGCCGACCTCCTCCTCGCCCGCTTGCAGGCAGCGTTGGGCGACCGGTACGACGTCGAGCGCCGCTTGGACGCCGGTGGCATGGCCGACGTCTTCCTCGCGCAAGACCGAAAGCACCTCCGTACCGTTGCCCTGAAGTTGCTCCGCCAGGAGCTGCGTTCGGGTCTCGGCGTGGAGCGCTTCCGCGGAGAGATCGGCATCGCGGCGGCACTCGTGCATCCGCTCATCGTGCCCCTGTTCGACTCCGACGAAGCCGACGGTCTCTTCTACTACGTCATGCCCTACATCGAAGGCGAAACACTGCGGAGTCGCCTCGAACGCGAGGGTCAGCTTCCCATCGACGACGCGGTGCGCATCGCGTGCGATGTCGCCGAGGCAATCGCGTATGCCCACAGCCGCGGCTTCGTGCACCGGGACATCAAGCCGGAGAACATCATGTTCTCGGCGGGGCACGCGGTCGTCACCGATTTCGGAATCGCCCGCGCCATCACCGCCGCGCGCGACGAGCGTATCACGCAGACCGGCACGATCGTCGGTGCCCCGGAGTACATGAGCCCGGAGCAGGCGAACGGCGAGCCGATCGACGGTCGCAGCGACATCTACAGTCTCGGTTGCGTCCTGTACGAGATGTTGGTGGGATCGGTGCCGTTCTCGGGGCCTACGATCCAGGCCATCATAGCCAGCCACTTCTTCGGTGCGCCCCCGTCAATTCACGCGGCGCGAGACGCGGTTCCGGTCGTGCTCGAGCGGGTCGTGCTGCGAGCGCTCGCCAAGACGCCGGCGGAACGGTTTGCGACGGCCGCCGATTTCAGGGAAGCGTTGATCGCGCCCGCGACCGCTGCGTCCCCCCCGAGCCACCAATCCATTGCCGTGCTGCCGTTCGACAACCAAAGCGGTGATCCCGACTTTGATTACCTGAGCGACGGCATCGCGGAAGAGATCATCATCGCGCTGACGCAGCTGCCGGGATTGCGCGTCGCGGCGCGCACGTCGTCATTCGCGTTCCGCACCAAGGCCCTCGATCTCCCCGAGATCGGCGCGCGGCTCCGCGTGGGGACCGTTCTTGAGGGGAGCGTGCGCAAGGACCTCACTCACCTTCGCGTGACGGCCCGGCTCGTGAACGTGGCCAACGGCTTCGCGCTCTGGTCGGAACGCTACGACGATGAGATGACGGATGTCTTCTCCATTCAGGACAGGATCGCGCGGTCGATCGCCGCGCGGTTGCGGGTGACTTTGACGGACTGGGAGGGAAAGGAGAAACGCCTCGTCACTCCGGCGACGGCGAGCGTTGAGGCGTACGACCTCTATCTGAAGGGACGGTATCATCTCGCCCAGCGAGGCTTCGCGCTCAAACGAGCACTGGAACTGTTCGAGCAGGCGGTTGCGCTCGATCCCAAGTATGCGCTGGCCCACGCCGGGGTTGCGGAGGCCTGCGCGGTGCTCGCGCAGTACGGACTCGTGCCGCCGCAGGCGATCCGCTCGAAGGCGCAGGCAGCGGCCCGGCGGGCGCTCGAGCTCGCTCCGGAGTCGGCCGAGGCGCAGTGCGCGGCGGGCGCGCTCAGCCTGGTATGCGACTGGGACTGGGCCCATGCGTCCACCGCGCTGCAGCGCGCGGTCGAGTTGAATCCGCAGTACGTGATCGCACGGATCTGGCTGGCGTTCTACCTCGTGTTCGTCGAGGGTCGGCTCGAAGCGGGAATCGAACAGGCGCAGCGCGCGGCGGAGCTCGATCCGCTCGCGCCGCTGCCCGCCACGCAGCTCGGCATGACACTGCTCGGCGCGGGCCGGTACGAAGAAGCGGAGGCGGCGCTGCGCCGCGCTGAAGAGCTCGATAAAGCGCTCGACGAGACCAGGATGTTCTTGCCACCCACGCACCTCGGTCTGCTCTACAGCCACCTGGGGCGAACGAAGGACGCGATCAAGGAGCTCGGTGAGGCGATCAACCATTCGGGCCGCCATCCCTGGACGCTCTGCGCGCTTGCGGTGTGCTACCGGTCCCTCGGCGAGCTCGGGGAAGTCGAGGCGATCCATGACGAATTGGTCGCGCGCGCGCGGCGGGAGTACGTACAGTCGTCCATGCTGGCCGTGCTGGCCGCCTCGCTCGGGCGGATGGACGAGGCATTTGAGCTGATGGAACGGGCGTACGAGGAGCACGATGGGATCCTGGTCTACTCCAAGCGCTATCCCTTCCTCGAGGTGCTGCAGAGGGACCCCCGGATGCAGCAGATCTTCCGGCGCCTCAAGTTCCCGGATTCGCCATGATCGAATGCCGCACGCTGGGCGCGTGGGAGCTGAAGGTGGACGGCCGGGCACCGCCTGCCGACCTCCGATGGCGGAAGAACGTCGCGCTCCTCGTGTATCTCGCTCGCTCTCCGAAACGAACCCGCACGCGCGACCATCTGATCGGACTGCTGTGGGCGGACAAGCCTGAGCACCCCGCCCGGCGCTCGCTCAATGTCGCGCTGAGCACGCTGCGGCAGCGGTTGGGCAAGGACGGTCTCGGCACGGACCCGGATCATGTACGGCTCGCTCCCGGGGTGGTGGAACTGGACGTCGAGCGGTTCGAATACCTCGCCCGGGTCGGCGACCTAAAGGGAGCCACCGAGCTGGTTGGAGGCGATTTCCTCGCGGGCTTGAGCCTGCCTGACGCCCCGGCGTTCGAAGATTGGGTGCTGAGCGAGCGGGCCGCTGTGAAGCCTCACTTGCTCGAAGTGCTCGTGAAGCGCGCCAGTGAGCTGCTCGACCTGGGCCGCGCGACGGAAGCGGAGGAGTTCGCCGTCCGAGCCTCCCGGTTGGATGATCTATTCGAGCCCGCCGTGCGGGTGAGAATGCGCGCTCGTGCCATCGCGGGCGATCGCGCCGGAGCACTCCTGCTGTACGACACGTTCAAGGCGCAGCTCGCGGAGCGGCTGGGCGCCGTTCCGGACCGGGAAACGGAGGCCCTGGCCGAGCGGATCCGCCGCGCAAGCACCTGGCCCACGGTTCCCACCGTGCAGGAGGAGCATCCGCAAAGCGAGCCAGCCCGCCGTGCTCCGCTGCAGGACCGGGTCGATGCGCTGGAGCGTCTGCTCGGCGCCTGGCGGGCGTGCCGGGACGAGCGGCGCCGCAGCATCATGATCATCGAGGGCGACCCGGGGATGGGGAAG
>JBGPIJ010000142.1:0-7793 GCA_041484865.1 Gemmatimonadota bacterium | reverse complement strand
CGAAGATGCCCCAGTCGCGCCCGCCGAAGCCCCAGAGTGGCCTACCCGAAACGACGCCCGCGAAGCCAAGGACGATCGCCGCGACGCCGTACACGAACGTCGCATAGCGCCACACGCCGACCGTACGGCGCACGCGACGACCGATCACGCTATAGACCGCGAAGCTGACCCCGCCGAGCAGCGCGAGCGCGTCGCCCCAGAGCGCGCCTCCCGCGAGCCGCGCGTCGCCGAGGCCGATCACCAACGCGCCCAGCACGGCGAGCCCGATGCCCCAGCGCTCGCGTCGCGCGGGATGCTCGTGGAGCCACAGCGCCGCGATCGACCACACGAAAATCGGCCGGAGGTTCACGAGCAGCACCGAGCTGGCCACGCTCGTGAAGCGGAGCGAGGCGATCCACGTCCAGAAATGCACCGCGAGGAGACCGCCCGCCCCGATCATGAGGAGCGTCGCCCGGCGGTCGATCGGGGCCGCGGCGCCGCGCCGCGCCAGCGAGAAAGTCACGGGCAGCACGAGTGTGAGGCGCCAGAAGGCGATCGCGAGCGCCGGCGCGGCCGCGAAACGAATGATCGGGCCGGCGTACGTCGTCGCGAGAACCGCAACGAGCAGCACGACGCGCGGAGACATGGCGGGAAGAAGGTAACGCCGTTGCCAGACCCGGCGCCGCTCCCCAAATTGCGCGCTCGATGCGCTCCCGCATGCTTGTCCTCTTTCTGCTGGCGTTCGCGGCCTGGCGGAGCGTCGCGGCGCAATCGGCGACCCCCTACGTGCCGCTCTCCCACTGGGCGATGCCGTACGTCGAGCATCTGATCAGCGCGGGTGTGATCGTGGACCCCACGCCGCTCACGCGCCCGCTCAAGCAGCGGGATGTCATTCGGGCGCTCGCCGCCGTGGATACGACGACCCTGAGCGCGTCGGTGCGCAGCACGATTCGCCGTTTGCTCGCGGAGTGGCGCACGGCGGAGCGCGGCCCGCAGTATCGCGTGGAGTTCACGCTCGGCGCCCAGGCCGCGAACTACACGTTCCGCGATCCCCTCGAGCTGAACCGTGATACCGTGGGCGCAGCGCCACGGCACCGCATCGATCAGCGTGGGTTCGTCAACTTCGGGCTCGAGGCCGATCTGCGCTTCGGGCCGATCGTCGCCGTGACCCATCCGGTCGTGAACACCAGGCTCAAGGCCGACCCCGATTGGTACGGCGTAGTGGACAACTCGACCCGCTTCAGCGAGGCATACGTCAGCGGCCAATGGCGCTATGCCGAGTTGTTCTTCGGGATTCTCGACCGCAATTGGGGGCCGAGCGGCGTCCAGGGCGTGCTGCTCTCAGACAATGCCTACAGCCTGGATCACTTGGCGCTCGCGCTCGGCACGCCGGGTGTCCAGCTTCAGGCGGTCGTGATGCAGCTCGACACGCGCTCCGATTCGACCGGCGCGCTCGTCAATCGTTTTATGGAGCAGCACCGTCTGGTGATCCGCCCGCCGGGCCGCTGGACGCTGGCGCTGTCGGAAGCGACCGTGATTTCGGGCGTCGGGCGACAACTCGAGCCCTGGTACGTGAACCTCGCGACCTTGAGCTACTTCCGCTCCTCGAACACGGGAACGAACGGCAACAACTTCCTCGGAGCGGACGTCGAGCGGCGGGGCGGCGCGACGCTGTTCGGGCAATTCATGCTCGACGATATTCAGGTCTCGAGAAATAGCGCGTCCGACTTGAAGCCGACGAGCTACGCCTTCACCATGGGCGCCAAGGGACGGGCCGGAGGATCCATGGCGACCTGGATGCTCTTCTATACGCAGGTCGCGAACCTGACCTACCGAAACGAAGACGACCTCCAGGTGCCGCTGTATCATGGGCTCAGCACCGGCCGCAACTTCGATGACTACGATCAGGCCACGGCGAAACTCAGTGTGCTCGCGGCGCCGACTCTCCTGCTCGAGCCCGAGCTGACCGTGCTGCGTCAGGGGCAAGGCGATCCGCACGAGCCGCATCCGCTCGTGCCGCAGTACGCCGCAACCGCCGTGCTCTTCCAGGGCATCGTGCAGCGAACGGTGCGCGTCGCCCTGGGGGCGAGCTGGCAGCTCGGCGGACTCAGCGTCGTCGGCAACGGGGGCGTGCACTTCACGAGCAACGCGGGCCATATCGTGGGCGCCTCGAGCACGCAGTTCGTCGGCTCGATCGGCCTCACCTACCGCCTCCACCACGACGCGCCCCTGCCCTGAGATGAGTCCAAACGATTCGCGCCTGTCGCGAGATCGCATCGAGGCGCTGCTCGCGAAGATGGCGCAGTGCCGAGTGGTGGTCGTGGGCGACGCGATGCTCGACATCTATCTCTTGGGGGACACCGAGCGCATCTCGCCCGAAGCCCCCGTTCCGGTCGTGACGGTGCACGGCCGGCGTCTCGCCCTCGGCGGGGCGGCGAACGTCGCCGCCAACGTCGCCGCGATCGGCGGTGAGGCGCGCCTCGTCGCGGTCATCGGCGACGACCAGCGCGGCGACTCGCTGCGCGGCGAGCTCGCCGCCCAGAAGCTCCCGGATACCCATCTCGTCACCGCGCCCGGCCGGCCGACCACGTCGAAGACGCGCGTGGTGGCTCGCGGGCAGCAGGTCGTCCGCATCGACGAAGAGGTTGACGAGCCGGTTGACGAGCGCACCGAGCAGCTGCTCGTGGCCGAGCTGGAGCGCGCGATGGTGGACGCGGACGCGCTCTTGATCGAGGACTACAATAAGGGAGCGCTCACGCCACCCGTGATCGCCTGTGCGATGGGCCTCGCCCGGCGGCGCGGCGTTCCGATCGTTGTGGATCCCAAGTTCAAGAACTTCTTCGCCTATCGCGGCGCGTCGGTCTTCAAGCCGAACCGGCGCGAGCTCGAGTAGGCGATGGGCGCCACACTCGACCTCGATCGGCCCGACGCGCTCCCCGCGGCGCTGGCCAAGATCGGGGTGGACAACCTGCTGCTCACGCTGGGCGCGGGGGGGATGGTCCTCGTCACGAAGGACGGAATGGTCGCTCGCATTCCGGCTGTCGCGCGTGAGGTGTTCGACGTATCGGGCGCCGGAGACACGGTGACCGCGTGGCTCGGGACGGCGCTCGCCGCGGGCGGCGCGGTGCGCGAAGCGGCGCAGATCGCGAACTACGCCGCGGGAGTGGAAGTGGGAAAATCGGGCGTCGCGACAGCGTCACCGCACGAGGTGCTCTCGATGCACGACGCGTCTCACGATCAGCTGGGACGGTTGAGACGAGGCGGGCTGCTCTAACTGCGGAGCATCATGTCTGCTTGTGTCGCGGGATTAGAGATCCGACAAACGCCCCGAACAGCGCGCCGCCCGCCGCGCCGACCGCCGCTCCAACCAGTGTGCCACCCAGGTTTCCCTCGGTCCGGTTCACCGCGCCATCGCGATGACTGAAGTGGTAGAAGGCGACCGCGAATATCCCGCCGCCGCCCAGTCCGCCGAGAATCGCCCCGGTCCCCGCCCACGACTCGCGCGCCACGCCGCTCTCCGCCACCGCTCGCAGGCGCGCGAGGGCGACGACCCGGCTCTCGGCCGGGGCCTGAGCCTGCGCGCGCCCGACCGTGGCGCACAACAGGAGAATGGACGTGACGATGATGGAGCGGGTCGGCATGAATGGGCGGTACTGGACTCGAACCAGTGACCTCCGGTATGTGAGACCGGCGCTCTAACCAGCTGAGCTAACCACCCCTACGTCGGTACGGCCCTACGTGGTACGGAGCCGTGAGCACGTAAGATATTCGCGAGACGTCTCCCCCGAAACTCCTGCTTCGGCGTCGACCGCTCAACTGTCCGTCCGACCTGAGCGTATTCCCTGCAACTCCTCATTTCGGATGCTCCTCGGTGCGATGGCTCACCCTGCTTGCGCTTCTGCCAACGGTCGGCTGCGGATCCAACGGCACGACGTCCCCTTCGACCACCCCCACCACGCTCACCGGTACCTGGATCTATAGCGCGGGCTCGCTCACCAGCATCGCGGGCGGGTACACCTGCGTCGTCTCGAGCTACACGCTGAACCTGGTACAGCAGGGGAACACGCTCACCGGGAGCTACCAGGGCGGAACCATCAACTGCAATGGAACTGCAGTGCCTGCCGGCAGCGGGGCGATCGCGGGTGGGAGTGTTTCGGGCAGCGCCGTCCTCTTCAACTTCGACAGTCCCAACTGGCACAGCGAAGGAAGCAGCACCCCGACCAGCATGAAGGGGGACGCCAACGTCAACCTCACGATCGGCGGCACGCTGTACATCCTCTCCGGCACCTGGACGGCGTCGCGCCAGTAGACAGGATCAGCGCGGGCCGTTGCTCCGCAGCATTGTGCGACAGCCGGTCCTTCTCCTATATAGTGGGCCCTGGAGGGCTTGAACCTCCGACCGTCGGATTATGAGTCCGCTGCTCTAACCAGCTGAGCTAAGGGCCCTCGGGCGACGAAATATGCCGGTCCAGCGCGTCGTTGTCATCTCGCACGTCTATCTCGACGCCGCCCGCCGGGGCAAGCTGCGCGCGCTCGCCGCCCGCGATCTGGATGTGACGGTCGGCGTGCCGCAGCGCTGGACCGATCCCGCGCTGGGGCGGCCCATCGAGGCGCGCTGGGAGCGCCAGGGCGGCGTGGAAACGTTCCCCATTCCCGGCCGGACACTCGGCCTCGCCGAGGCGATGCGCTTCGGGCAGCGCGAGCTGCGCTCGCTGTTGCGCGACAAGCGCCCCGACATCGTTCAAATCGAAGCGGAACCTCACACCCACGTCGCAGCGCAGGTGGTGCGCAGCGCGCGCCGCGCCGGCATCCCGGCAGTGCTATTTCTCGACGACAACGTGCAGCGATCGTTGTCATGGCGCGAGCGTTGGCGCCGCCGCCGCACCCTTGAGCGCGTGCAGGGCGTGATCGCCGGGAGCGAGGCCGCCGCGATTCCGGTCCGCCGTGAGCGCGCGGAGCTGCCCGTCGCCGTGATCCCTCAGGTCGGCGTCGCCGTCGCGACCGCACCCGAGCACGCGTACCACGAGGGGCTCGCCATCGGGTACCTCGGTCGCTTGGTGCCCGAGAAGGGAATCGATACCTTGCTGGAGGCACTGGCGCTCAATCGCGGCGAGCGCTGGCACCTCGTCGTCGCCGGCGAAGGCCCGGAGCGCGTGCGCCTCGAGCGGCACGCGACCCAGCTCCGTCTGGCGCCACGCATCCGCTGGGCGGGGGCGCTCCCGCCCGACCAGGTCGTGCGGCTCTGGTCGGAGCTCGACGTCCTCGTCCTGCCGTCGCGAACCACCTCTCTCTGGAGCGAGCCTCTGGCTCACGTGCTGGTCGACGCGATGGCCCACGAAGTAGCTGTCGTCGGGTCCGATTCGGGTGTCATCCCGGAAGTGATCGGCGACGCCGGCATCGTGGTCCCCGCGGGCGACGCCGCCGCGCTCGCGCAGGCCCTGCGACGCATCGCGCCGGCGAGCGAGCGCCAACCGCTCATCCGCGCGGGGCGCGCCCGCGCCATGCAGCGGTTCTCGGACGACGCTATTGCCGAAAGGACGATAGAGTTCTGGAGGGAGATTGTGAAATGAGAATCGTTGTACGACGCTACGTCGCTACGTTCTACGAACGCGCGGGACGCGCATACGTACAACGTGGCGACGTACAACGTAGCGACGGCCTTAGCGACGTACCACGTACCGACGGATCATGACCCGCGTCCTCCTCGTCCCCGATCTCCCCCTCGAGCGCTGGCCGTCGATGGATCGCTACGCCCATCGGCTATACGACTGGCTGGAAAGCGGGGGCCTCGAGTTCGATGTACGGCTGGCCGCCTCCATCGGCGCGCTGACCCGCGAGCAGAGCGACGGCCGCCGCAGCCGCCGCTCGGGGGGATTCGTGCGCTGGTGGACGCAGCCCCTCGACCCGGTGCAGATCGTGCTCCCGGGACCGTTGCTCGAGCCGCAGCGCTACATCGCCCGCTACGTCCTCTATCCCTGGCGGCTGCGGCGCGAGGCGCGCCGCGCGCAGCTCGTCCACATCCTCGACCACTCTTACGCGCACATGCTGACCAGCGCGAAGCGCCGCCCGGTGATCGTCACGGTGCATGACCTGCTGCCCGTGATCGTGCTGCGCTCGCCCACCGGGAGCTGGAGCGAAGGCGCCCGGAACCGGCTGCTGCGCCAGGCACTGAAAGCGATGCGCCGCGCCCAGGCCTACATCGTGCCCACCGAATGGCTCAAGGGCGAGCTCGCGACCTGGCTGGGCGACGACCGCCGCATCCACGTCGTCCCCTTCGGCGTCGATCGAGCGTTCTTCTCCGAGTCGTCCGCCGCGCGCGAACGCGGGCGCACCGAGTGGCGCATCCCCGAGGACGCGTTCGTCGTGCTGCATGTGGGGAGCACGGTCGAGCGGAAGAACGTCCCACTGGTGATCGAGACCATCGCTCGGCTGCGCTCCGTGGCGGATGCGTACCTGCTACAGGTGGGGGGCCGGTTCACGGGACCGCAGCAGCAGCTCATCGACCGGCTCAACCTGCGGCGCTACGTTCGCAGTGTCGGTGCGGCCGACGAGCCGACGCTCAGGCGCGCGTATCGCACCGCGGACGTGCTGCTGTTTCCGTCGCTGTACGAAGGCTTTGGCTATCCGGTGCTCGAGGCCTACGCTTCGGGGCTCCCCGTCGTGACGTCCGGCGCGGGCGGCCTGCGCGAGGTGGGCGGCGACGCCCTGGTGGTCGTCGAGGGGCGCGATCCCAGTGCGTACGTCGCGGCCCTGGAAGAGTTGTCGGACGACCCCTCCCGGCAGGAAGCGCTGGTCGAGCGCGGCCGCGCCCGAGCGCGCCTGTTCAGCTGGCAGAAGACGGCGGAGCTTACCGCGCAGGTCTACCGGACGTTCCTGTAGAAGCGTGCGTGGTGCGTGGTGCGTGGTGAGCATTGGATCCCACGCACCACGTACGACGCACTACGCACTACCTACCACGCACCGTGTACCACGCACGCTAAGAGCATTTCGGGATCTGCGGGAAGAACAGGTGCTTCGCCACGCCCACGAGCTGTCCCCCGACGAGCAGCAAGAGCAAGAGCCAGGTCAGCCACCGCGAGCGCGACTCGAGCGGCAACGAGCGCCGGTAGATGAGCCATCCCGCCGCGATCACCGCGGACTCGAGCAGGAAATCCCCGCCCGGGTACGCGTACAGGTCCAGTCCGATGAGCGGGCCACCCGGCCACGTGGGCTTCAGGCCCGTCAGATAGTCCGCCCCGATGTGTGACACGGCAACCGCGCCGCCGAGCAGCGCGACGGCGCCATTGCGGGTGACGAGGTAGGCGGCAACGGCGAACGCGACCGCCAGTGCGGCCACGGCCGGGATCGAGTGGGACCACAGCGCCGACGTATCGGGGTCTCGCATGCAGGCGACGACTTGCAGCCAATCGCATCCTTGCGTCGCGAGCACCAGCAACCACAGGGGGGCATCCTTGCGAACGCCCTTCCCCGCCAGCGCGAATCCCAGATGGCCCGCGTACACGCTCAGCCGGGTCGCCGCAGTCGCCAGTCGATCACGACCGTCACGACTGCGGGCACGAAAAGGGCCACCACCAGCAGGATCGGATGCACGCCCTACAGTTTAGTCAGGGGCGCTCTCGGAATTGAACCACGCGGCGAACTTCGGGATTCCCTGTTCGATCGGCATCGACGGACGGTAGCCGAGCAGGCGCTGCGCCTTGGAGACGTCGGCCCAGGTACGCTCGACGTCGCCCTGCTGCAGCGGGAGGCGCTCGATGACGGGCTCGACCGCGAACGCTTTGCTCAACAGCTCGACCAGGCGCGAGAGGCTCGTG
>JBGPIJ010000141.1:0-7808 GCA_041484865.1 Gemmatimonadota bacterium | reverse complement strand
GCCCGGCATGGAGATATCGAGCAGGACGATGTCCGCCTCGGTCTGCGTCAGTCGGTTGAGGAGGTCTTCGCCGTTCCCGGCCTCAGCCACGACGGCGATGTGTCGATGCTCGGAGGCGATGCGCTTGAGCCCCTCCCGGAACACAGGGTGATCGTCCGCGATGAACAGCCTGATCACGGATCGCTACTCGGCGCGCGGTTTTCCGGCGAGCGGTATCCTGGCACTCACGACCGTGCCCGTTCCCGGTGCGCCGTGGAACTCGACGTCCCCGCCCCAGGCACGTGCCCGCTCTCGCATGCCCAGGAGGCCGAGCGACGAAGCCTTCTTCACCTCCTGCTCGTCGATCCCCGTCCCGTTGTCTTGCACTTCGAGCACCGCGACTTCGCCGACGACGTTGCAACGCACCACCACCTCTGTCGCCCGAGCGTGCTGCGCGACGTTCGTGAGCGCTTCTTGCAGGATGCGGTAGACGGTGACCGCGTGCTCGACGTCGACCGGCGTATGCTCGAGATCGAGCGACAGCCGGCACGCGACGTGGCTAAAGGCGCTGAAGCGCTGCGTCAGCCACTCGATCGCCGCCTGGAGTCCCAAATCCTCGAGCATCGACGGCCGCAGCTCCGCAACGATCCTCCGCATCGCCCGGATGGTGTCGTCCACCACCGCGATCATCTGCCCGGTCTTTTCCAGAAGAGCGCTGTCTTGCTTCGGAGGCTTCGCGCGGAGCCACACCAAGTTCATCCTCAGTACGGTGAGCGCCTGGCTCAACTCGTCGTGGATCTCCCGAGCGATCCGGACTTGCTCCTCTTCCCGGATGGACTGCCGGCATCGGGGCGTTGGCGTGTGGAGAGTAGGATCGCGAGTCCGCACATTTCGTGGTCGAGGTCTTCCGTGAGGTCCGCGCAACCGATGGCCGCGTGCTCGATGGAGCAGTGCACCGTAAAGTGTTGCGGCTCACCGGTCGGCACCGATTCATGCGGCTTTGATGGGACACCAGAGTCTGGCCCGCCCTCCGCTGTGGATGCACCTGCTCAGGTGAACGCGGAGAACGAACGGAAGAGACTCGAAGACACGATTGCCAAGGGAGTACCGAGGCGTTTTGCGAGCTGTAGGTATCTATCTGTTGATCAGCGTACTCGTCGCGTTAGTCGTCTCGGTCGTCCGCAGGATTGTCTGAAGGGAAGAGAGAGATGTGTGGTCGGTGTGGGGCCGCGTAGGAGGGGTTTTGCTTATCGGACCGGGCAACCGTGGTTCTTCATGCAACCCTCCGCGCTTTGCGCGCCCGCTCCTCGGGGCTCCACGGCTGCGATCTGATACGAGTCACGGTCCGCCGCTCTGGGGTGTACGGGCGCTGCGAGAGCGGAGCCAAGACATGCCTTCCTCTCCCGGTCCCCTTCGGTTTGCCACGGTTAGGATGCAACGCGGTCACCTTCCCTGCGCAGGGCGCACACATGTTCCACGGACCGCTGTAGGCGAACTCCAGGTGCTGGGTTGCCTTCTGCACGCCGCAGCGCTCGCACGCTTCGGGGTCCGGGGAACGAGCGGTGTTCATTGGTTTCCTTTCTTGGAGTTGGGCTTCTTGACTCCAACGAGCCGACCGGACCGCATTGGGAGATTGCGATCCACGAGCAGCTGGGCTAGGCAAGTTTGATGCATACCTTGCAGCGCGGCTTGTTTCCGGTCCCGCTTACACGATGCCGCGGCAGGATTCTCTTTCCGTTCGGGCAGTTGTCATGATCGTGATGGACGTTCCTGTGCTCGGGCATGTACTCCATCGAGGTGGTGTGGTACAATGCCACTTTCATCGAGACCTCCTAATTGTATCGTTCGCTGCCTGACCTGTCTTAAGTGTATGCCAAACGCTCAACCAAACCACGCCCAGAACGAGACCAGAGCCGCGTGCAGGTTGTGAAAGCCCACTCGCTGGATTGGTTGACCCCGGAAGGTGCTGCAAGGTGCTGCTTGGTGTGGTTTAGCGTATCGCCTGGAGTGCGCCGCCAAGCCGATAGCGAATCGCACCTTGAATGCGTGGGGTCTTAAGAACGTCTTCAAGCTCCGTTTCGCGAAAGACCACCCGCCGCTGCCTCGTTCCCAGGGTGATAGTGAGGTGGAACCTGCCTGTGGTGAATCCCTCATCTGGGGGAGGCCAACTTCCACTTGCTCCAGAAATCCCCATCTCACTGGCCACTTCGGGAAGCAATTTCAGAACCCATGTTTGTCCGGCCGAGACATCTGGCATCCCTGCTCTCCCTTTCTGATTACATGGAGCTGGCGAGGATCGAACTCGCGACCTTCCGGTTGCAAACCGGACGCTCTCCCAGCTGAGCTACAGCCCCTTTAGGCCTGCAATTTGCACCAGCCAAGCCCTGAAATGTTCAGGGCTCAAACTCAGGGCACTTTCTGTAACTGTATGAAGAGTGCGGGGATCTCCCCATTGGCCGCCCAGTTGCAAACCAGGTGCTCTCCCAACTGAGCTACCGCCCCGAACTTACCACGACGCTACAAGTTAACGTCGGTGACTCCAACTCACTATTTCGCCATTCACTGACATTTTCAACCACATTTGCCTAGCGGACCTCGCGGCGCTCGATTGGATCGCTAACAACCAGGCGTGTACTCGTTGGCTGCTACGGATGCCTTAGATTCGACAATTGGGCGGGCGGGGACGGGCGAGGGTTCGCTATACAGTTACGCACGAGGTCACATGCTCCGCTCTCTCGCGGTCGCATCGTTGACGGTCTGCCTGTTGAACTGCAAGCAAGCGACAGCCCTACGAGGGCCCGACGCCGCTGGCATAATCACCAACCGCACCCCGATGTCCTGGGGCGCATCCATGCGTGTCGAGGGTGATCCTGCTTCGGGATGCGACTCATCAGCAGACGTGTCGCTCGTCGGGCCGCCGCGTGTGTTTGACAGCTTCGGATACGCGGTTGATACGTCCGCTCTGACGGTAGGGCGATACGTGGCGGTCTGGGCGACTGGCACAATTGAAGCATCCTGCCCGGCCGGAATGGCTGCTGAAAGGATAGTGCTTAGGTAACTAGGTCCAAATCGCAAGTCTTTTTTGATTCTCTTTCGGGTGAAATCGGATTCCTGAACGTCAGGACCCCCGAAGGGGACTCCACTAGCCAATGGTCATCATGCGAACTCACACCTCCCTGTCCCGGTTCCGGGATGCGCTGACTGCTTCGGCGCTCCTCTTGGTCTTGCCCGCGGTTTCTCCAGCCCAAAGGGCGGATCGCGTCCAGCCTTCTGCTCCGGTACCGCCAGCGGCAGGGATGCTCGGTGTTGAGGCTCGGCTCGGACCCGAGCCGCCATGCGGAAAGGAACCCCTTCCGCCCTACCCTGGTCTGGATAGTTCGGCCATCGTGAAGTCATGGAGCAAGTCTGATTTGGGCAGCGACTGGAGCCCGCCCGCGTGCACCGGTTGGACTGCGGTGGGCTTTACGAGGTTGGTAACCACCGCCGCGCGATTTCGCCATACTGCGGAAGCTCGGGGCTTGCTTCGCCAGGTCGGGGCAATTTCAGAACTCGCAGGGATGCGCTACTGGTCGACCGCTCACAAGCAGTGGCGAACCTTGATTGTGGACGCCTACGCTCTGACCGACGTGCAGTCTGGCCAACGCCGCGCGGACTTCACGCCCGACGAGATGAAGGAAGGCGAGGTACTCTACTTTGAACAGGTCGATAACCTTTCAGGCAAAGCCACCTACCGAATGCGCATTGCCGAGGCTTCGGCGGACCGGCTCGTCTACGATGTCGAGAACGTCAGCACGATGCGCTATCACTTCCTACCTGTCTTTCACCCGGGTGACGTACAGTCGATCTACTTTCTGGATCGCGAGTCGGATAGCGTCTGGCGCTACTACAGCATCGTGCGCATAGGAAGGAACGTCAACGGACTGATCGCGGGAAATGAGTCTTCCTCGGTCAACCGGGCCGTTGCGTTTTATCGCCACCTGGTCGGAATTCCCACCGACCAAGAGCCGCCAGCGGCGCGATGACCAAATTAACGTCGGTGCGCCACCGAGCGTGCATACACGGCCGAGCGGAGGATGAGCAGCGGATCGTCGGACAGCTCGATCCCGTCGCACAGGTGGATCGGATCGAACGCCAGCTGCTTCTCGAGCGCCGCGTTGTCGGGCGCCACGGTCGTGAGGGTGATGACGCCCAGCTCGACCAGCTTGCGATCGTCCGGCCAGGGCGCCGACGCATCGACGGTCTGGTCGCCCGGGTTGGCGAGTTGCACGAGGACGCGCAGCTGCACCGGGTGCTGGACCAGCCGGCGCGACAGCTCGTGGAACAGGTAGTGGGGCGCCGTCTTCGCCGCCGCCGCCGAGTCGAGATATTGCGGGCCCGCGACGGGGACGATCTTGTAGCGGCCGGCCTGCCGCTCACCCTTGGCGTTGACGAAGATCAGTGCGTCGTTCCCAAACCAGGTCTCGTTCGCGAAGCTCGCCGGCATCGGCTTCGGGTCCGTGGCGAACTTAAGGGCATGCGGATGCCCTCCCAGAAACGCCTCGATCGGCGTCGGGTGCGGGCTCGAGGGCGTGGTCGCGATCAGCGCGTCCAGGAAGGCCACGAACTCTTCACCCGTCCCGACGACGAAGCCGTTGTGTGAAAAGGCGACGATGTCGGTGAAGGCGCCGCCCCGCAACGAGAACCGGATGGCGATCCCGCGCGGAGCGGCATTGGGGTCATTGTCGGGAATCGTGGGGATTCCGGTCGCGTTCGAGAAGCGCACGATGACCGGCGTGGTCCCCGTCAGCTGCGGCGCGCGGCTCAGCGAGGTGGCGCCCGGCGACGGCACGAACAGGCCCGTCACCACGATCCCCTTGGCGTGGTTGATCCGGAATCCGGGGTGACTGCCGAAGAGCGTGATGAAATCGTCGGCGATGCGCTCCGCGACGCTCTTATCGGGCGTCTGAGCCGACAGCGACGGGGCAGCGACGAGCAGGGCGATGGCGAGGAGGCGAGGTGTCATGCGTCGAAATTCTAGAGCACGTACGCCCACTCCGCCAGCGCCGCCCTAGATCCTGCCGATAGCGCTCCGCCGTGAGATCGACCGGCGGCAAGATTCGCGCCCCGTACTGATCCGATTGGCCGACGTCCGCCTCATTCCGGTCATTCCTCACAGCCTCCTCCCTCCACATCGGTATCTTGGGCGCCGCTCCACGGTCCTGGCGCAGTCCTTCTCGCGACGAAAGGCGGATGCCAAGATGCAGCGCGCGGCATTATGGTCGGCAACGCTGTTGCTCCTGCTCGGTGCGGGGGTCGCCCGCGGGCAGGCGCCGCAGTCGGGCAGCGACTACGTCAACCGTGGCAACACGCGGCTCGAGGCCGGGGACCTGGACGGGGCGATCGCCGACTATACGGAAGCGATCGAGCTCGATGCGTCCGACTCCGCCGCGTACTATGACCGCGGCCTCGCGCACGGCCGCCAAGGAAACCGCGATCGCTCGATTGCCGATTACACCAAGGCCATCGAGCTCGGATCCCACTACTCGCCCGCGTACAACAACCGCGGCGTGCAGCGCAAGGCGGGCGGCGACTGGGACGGGGCGCTCAGCGACTTCACTCGCGCGATCGAGCTTGACCAGAACAACGACAAGCCGTTTTCCAATCGCGGCTACATCCTGATGATGCGCCGCAACTACGCGGCCGCGATCACCGACTATAGCCGCAGCGTCGAGCTCAACCCGCAGGACTCGATCGGCTACTTCAATCGCGGCTACTCGAAAGGCGCGCTCGGCGATCACGACGGGGCGATTGCGGACTATACCGAGGCCCTGCGGCTGAACCCGCGCGACGCCATGGCGTACGGCAATCGCGGACGGCAGAAGCGCTTGAAGGGCGATCTCGATGGCGCGTTCGCGGACCTCACCGAGGCGATCGAGATCGACTCGACCAGCGCCTCCGCGCGCGTAGGTCGCGGGCTGACGCACTACGATCGCCGGGAATTCGCGGCGGCCGCCCTCGACTATTCGGTCGCGATCCGCCTGAGTCCCACGGAAGCGAGTACCTACGTCAGTCGCGGCCGCGCGCGCCAGATGCAGGACGACTGGGACGGCGCGATCGCCGACTACACCGCTGCGGCGCGACTCGACACGACGTACGCGTCGCCGCTCGTGGACCGGAGCGTCGCGCGGGCGGCACGGGGCGACCTGCAAGCCGCCCTCGCGGACGCCAACGCCGCGCTCACCCGCGAGCCGAAGGATCCATTCGGCTTCGAGGTGCGCTCGTACGTCCGCCTGTCGCTGCATCAGGGCGATGCCGCCTACGCGGACGCGCTCGCCTCGCTCCGGCTGCGCGACGGCAGCGACTCGCATTTCTCCTACGGCGTGATCGTCGGCTATCTGGGGCTGCGCCAGGCGGCGAAACCCGCCGCGGCCACCGCCTTCCTCGCGGAATGGGGACCGAAGGCCGATTCCACCGCGTGGCCATACCCCGTGATCCGCTACCTCGGCCACAAGCTCAGCGGCGCGGAGCTGCTCGCAGCCGCGAGCGACGACGACCAACGCACCGAAGCGCGGACCTATCTCGCGGTGGATCTCATCGCCTCGGGGAATGTGGCCACCGTGCTGCCCCATCTCCAATGGGTTCGAGAGCACGGGACGCGGACCTATTTCGAGTATCCCGTGGCGCTCGCGGAGCTCAGGCGATTGAGGACGCCGGCGCGCTGAGTCCGCCGGACGCCGCGGCTCCGTAGAACGCTTCGCCCTCGACGATTTTCCCGTCGGGGGCGAACCGCATCAGCGCGTTCGTCCGCGACACGGCGCCCGGATCCATCATCGCAGCGCCCGCACCACCACGTAGATCGTGAGCCCCACCAACCCGCCCACGAGCGTGCCGTTGATCCGCACGAACTGCAGGTCCCGCCCCACTGCCAGCTCGAACCGTCGCGACGTCGCGTCCGGGTCCCAGCTCGCCACCGTTTCCGCGATGAGATTGCCGATCTCCTGCCGGTAGCGCTCCACCGCGCTCGCCGCGAGATCGATCACCAGCTCGTCGATCTCGTCCAGCACCGCGCGGTTCGAGAGCAGCGTGGCCCCGAACTCGGCGAGGCCGCGCTCCAGTGGGCCCGCCGTCGAGCCGTCGGCGCGGGTCGCGTAGCCCACGATGGCGCGGCGCGTCGCCTCCCACAGCCGCGCCGACAGCTCCCCCGCCGTCGGGTCGGCGAGCCATTCCTCCTTCAATGCCTCGGCCTTGGCGATCACGTCGGGCGAATGCCGCAGGCGATCGATCAGGTCGGCGACCGCGGCGTCGAACGTGCGGCGCAACGGATGCCGGGCGTCGGCGCCGACTTCGTCGAGCAGATGCTCGATCGCCACCATCACGCGCTGGTAGATCTTCTCGTCCACCGCGCTGGGCAGCCACCAGGGACTCTCGGACCGGACCTTCTGGCGGATGAGCTCGCGGTTGTTCCGCACCGACTCCGTCGCGAGCCGCAGCATTTCGTTGAAGAGATCGTGATGGCGATCGCCCGAGAGCACGAGCGCGAGCGTGGCGCCGAGCGCCGGGGCGACCCGCGTGGCGCGGAGCCGCGCGCTCACCGCCTCGTGCACCAGCACGCGCACCTCTTCGTCGGGCAGCGCCTCGAGCGTCTTCGCGATCCCGCCCGCCACCTGCCGCGCGACGCCCCGGCTGTGCTCGACGTCCGAGAGCCAGCGCGCCGCCCGCTCCGCGGGGCGCACGCCGCGGAGATTCGCGGCGATCACGTCACGCGATAGGAAATGGCTTTGTACGAAGTTGCCGAGGATGCGCCCGATGCGCTCTTTGCGGGTCGCGATGATCGCGGTGTGGGGAATCGG
>JBGPIJ010000140.1:0-7895 GCA_041484865.1 Gemmatimonadota bacterium | reverse complement strand
CGTCGGCCTCACCCCGGCGCGACAGCCCGTGCGCGCCGCCGATCTCAAGGCGCCCGGCGCCATGACGCTGTTGCTCAAGGACGCGATCAACCCGAACCTCGTCCAGACGCTCGAAGGAGGCCCGGCCTTCATTCATTGTGGTCCCTTCGGCAACATCGCGCACGGCTGTAATTCGGTCGTAGCCACGAAGCTCGCGTTGACGCTGTCCGATATCGTGCTCTCCGAGGCGGGCTTCGGGGCGGACCTCGGCGCGGAGAAATTCTTCGACATCAAGTGCCGCATGGCCGGATTGAATCCCGAGGCGGCCATCATCGTCGCCACGGTCCGAGCGCTCAAGATGCACGGCGGCGTGCCGAAAGACCGGTTGCGTGACGCGGATCCCGCGGCGGTGCAGCGCGGCTCCGCCAACCTGCGCCGTCACATCCGGAACGTGAAGAAATTCGGCGTTCCGTCCGTCGTCGCGGTCAACCGCTTTGTCACCGACACCGAGGCGGAGATCGCGGCGGTGCAGGCCGAATGCGCCGCGGAGGGGGCGTCGGTTGAGCTGTGCGAGGTCTGGGAGAAGGGTGGGGAAGGGGGGGTCGCCGTCGCGCAGGCGGTGCTCGCGCTGCTCGAGCGGCGTGGCGCCGCGTTCAAGCCGCTGTACGACGAGAAGCGCCCGATCCGCGAGAAGATCGAGACGATCGCGACCGAGATCTACGGCGCGGACAGCGTCGCCTTCGCGCCGGCCGCCGAGCGGGCCCTCGAGCAGCTGCCGGGGATGGGGCTGGGCGAGACCCCGGTGTGCATGGCCAAGACGCAGTATTCGTTCAGCGACGACGCGGCCAAGCTCGGTGCGCCGAGCGGCTACGCCTTGCACGTGCGCGACATCCTGCCGTCCGCCGGAGCGGGATTCGTGGTCGCGCTCGCGGGCGACATCATGACTATGCCCGGTCTTTCGAAGGCGCCCGCCGCCGAGAAGATTCGGGTTCACCCTGACGGTACGATCGAGGGATTGTTCTGATGGGACAACATGGATTCGGCATCGTCGCGGCCGAGGGCGCTCCCAAGGCCATCGGACCGTACAGCCAGGCGGTGATCGTGGGCGGGATCATCTATACTGCGGGCCAGATCTCGCTCGACCCCAAGAGCAACGACCTCATGGGCAAGACGACGGCCGAGCAGACCGACCAGGTGCTCAAGAACCTCGCGGCCGTGCTCAAGGCCGCGGGCTCGGGACTGGGGCTGGTCATCAAGACGACGGTCTACCTCGTGGACATGGGCGACTTCCCGGCGATGAACGAGGTCTATGCCCGCCACTTCGGGAGCCACAAGCCCGCCCGCTCTACCATCCAGGCCGCCGCCCTGCCCAAGGGAGCGCGCATCGAAATGGACGCGATCGCCCGCGTCGGCTGACCGCCGCCTGCAACCTTTTTCGCCCCCGTTACGTCGTAATTCCAGGAGTCGGGGGCCCTTGGTGAGAGGGTGCCCCCGTGGCGCACGGGAATCCGGCGATATCGGGGGGCATCTGGATGAAGGCCTTGACGCTCACGTTCTTCGAATCCCAACGGAAGACCGACAAGAAGTTCTTCAGCCTGGGGCTGGCATCCCTGGTGATCCATACGGCGGTGATCTCGGGGACATTCTTCGCGACGCGAGGCGTGATTCGCGGTGACTACACCGTGCGAGCCGACACGACCGTCGTGCTTCTCACCCCGGCGCAGAAAGCGCCCGAGCCCATGACGCTCGACGTCCCGCTCAAAGGGTTCCAGACGGTCGTCGTGCCCGCCGTGACTCCGGCCGACATTCCGCCCGTGAACTTGCGCGAGCGCTTCGATCCCGCGGACTACACGGGACGCGGGGTCGAGGGCGGCAGTGCGAGCGGTGCCACGATCCCAAACCAGTTGTTCTCGGAAGCCTTCGTCGAGGAGAAACCGCTGTTGCTCTCGGCGCCGCCGCTCACCTATCCGGAAGGCCTGCGGCGCGAGGGCATTGAGGGCCACGTTGTCGTCCAGGCGGTCGTGGATACGACGGGGCGGGTGGAGCCGGGCTCAATCAAGATCGTGAAGAGCTCGAACGCCGCGTTCGACCTGCCGACGAGACTATGGGTACTGAAGGCGCTGTTTCGCCCCGCGCGCCTGCACGGCGAGGCGGTGCGAGTGCTGATCAGCCAACCGGTCGACTACTACTTCGCGGCGGCGCGCTCGCGCGGCTGATCGCTCGGCGCGCCGGAGCGTCCGTCGCTCGGCATTCCGGCACTCACCCCCTCCCTTGTCTGTAAGAAACCGTAGCGCGAACGGGTCTTTCCGGGTAGGCTGAGCAGGTGCGCGGGAAAATCCGCTCACCACGGAGAGATGCCAGATGGCTACGAAAATCGTCGTCGCCCGGCGGTCCGTCATGGGTCTTGCGATTGTCGGGGTTCTCACGGCGGGGGGTGTCTACGGCGTGCTGTGGCGCGCGTCCTCGATCATCAACCGCCTGTTGCGCGATTGGGCCGTGAGGACCGTGGCGCAACAGTCCGACAGCGTGTATCGGTTCGACCCGGGCCGCGTGCACCTGAATTGGCCGCGCGGCCGCGTTGTCGTGGATTCCATGAGCCTTGTGACGAATCGTGGGATCAACGGGCACCGACGGCGCCCGCGCGCCGATTTGAACATCACCCTGTACGGCTGCACCATCAACGGCGTACGCCTCGGCACGTTGGTTTTTGGCGCCGGCCTCGTCGCGAAATCGTTCGGCTGCCGGGCGGGGAGTGCCTCGGTCGAGGCGGCGCGCCCGGTTCACGACAGGACCGCCGCCGCGCCGCGCTCGGCGCGGGCCGGCCCCGCAGGATCTGCGGGAGAGGCCTTCCTCGTGCTCAAGCAGAGCGTGCGACTGCCGTCGTACGCTCCTCGGATCAAGATCGCACAGATCACCTTTCCCGATCTCTCTTTCGGCCTCCGCTTGCCTCACATGCGACGCGGTGAGACGCGACTCGAGCTGGGACGGCTGCAGTGGCGCATGGCGGACCTGGTGATCGATCCCGCCGACACCGCGGCCGCCACCCGGCCCTTGTTCAGCCGCACGGTCGAGCTCGTGGCGGACAACTTCGTGGGGCACCCTGACAGCGCGACCGCGGTGCGTGTCGGTTTCCTGCGGGCAAGCCTGACCGACTCGACGCTCGAGCTGCGCGATATCGGATTCGCTCCGACGGTCACCGACGCCCAGTTTGCGCGGTCCCGCCGGTACCGGCGCGACCTGATCAAGATCACCGTCGGTCGCACGACGGCGCAGGGGGTGGACTTCGGCGTGTTCTCGAGCGGCGAGGGCGTGCGCGCCCGGCGCCTCGAGGTGGACTCGTTCCGAGCCGAGATCACGAGCGACAAGCGCCGGCCCGGTAATCCGGTGCAGGGGCGCCATCGTACACCCCAGGGCTGGATGGCGGATCTCGACGAGACCCTGAGTCTGGACTCGGTCGTGGTGCGGGACGGGGAGGTGGTGTACCGCGAGCACAGCACCGACCGGGGACAGCCCGGCGTCATAACCTTCGCGCGCATCCAGGCCACCGCCGCCAATGTGCAGCACGTCGTCGGGCGGCAAACGCATGGCGACGCGATGGTGTTCGCGGCCACGTCGCAGCTGCAGAACGCCGGGAGGCTCGATGTGCGGTTCCGCGTGCCGCTCGACGCGCCACGGTTCGACATGACTTTTCGCGGGACGCTCGGGCCGATGCCGGCCACGGCCTTCAACCCGTTCATCGAGGAGGTGTACGCGCTGTCGATCGCGAACGGCCGGGTGACGGGGATTGGCTTCGACGCGGCGGTGCGCGGTGGCGTCGCGCGCGGCACGATCACGCCCCGCTACAACGATTTCTCAATCGCGGTCACGCGCCGCGGCTCCGGAGGGATCCTGGGCGGCGGCGGGATCGTCGGCGGCGCCGCGCGTGGCATCGCGTCGTTCGCGGCGAACCAGATGAGCGTACGCGCCAACAATCCCGACAATTCCGCGACGACGCCGCGGGCGGGCACGATCCAGCACATCTTCACGCCCAACGAAGCGCTCCCGGGGTTTCTCTGGGCGACCCTGCGCGACGGCCTGTTGCAGGTCATCCGGAAGTAGCGCGGCGCGACGCCGGAGGCCCGCCGGCTGACCCTCACGGCACCCGGAGCTGCCACCTCGGGACCGCCGCGCCGATGTTCGCGCCGATCAGCGCCCCGCCCAAGCCACCGCCGACCAACCCTAGGCCGCCCGCCACCGTGTTGCGGGCGGTGTAGGGGTTGTGATCCATGTGGTAGGCGAGAAATGTGCCCAGCCCGATTCCGGTCACGACGGCACCGATCAGAGCCCCTGTCCTCGCGTGCGTGCTGCGCACCCAGAGCGAGTCGACGCCGGGGGCGGGGACCTCGATCCTTGACCCGTCAGCGGTGCGGAGCGTGACGAGATTCGGCGAGTTGCTGATCCCCCCCTGGACGAATCCGTCCCCGCCGGTGCGGATGCGCACTTGTTGGCCGACCTGCAGACGCGTGGGGGCGAAGCCCGTTCGGAGCTGCCACCTCGGGACCGCCGCGCCGATGAGCGCGCCGATCAGGGCCCCACCCGCGCCACCGATGAACAAGCCTTCGAAGAACGGGCGGGCTCCGCAGCTGACGCCGTGGCTCACGGACCACGCGTCGTTGCACCCTCCCTCGACATGGGAGAACTCGGCTGCCAAAACGCCGAGCCCGATGCCTACAACAGCGCCACCGATCAGCGCCCCTCTCCCCGCGTGCGACCCGCCGCGCACCCAGAGCGAATCCACCCCGGGGGCAGGGACCTCGATCCTCGACCCGTCCGTAGGGAGCGTGACGAGAGTCGGCGAGTTGCTGATCCAGCCCTGGACCAATCCGTCCCCGCCGGTCCGGATGCGCACCTGTTGGCCGACCTGCAGGCGTGCGAGGGCGAAGCCCCTTCGCTGCGCGGCGCTGAGCGTATCGGGCTCCTGGGCCTGCGCGAGCGCGCTCGCGATGGTGACCAGTCCGGCAACCGAGACGGCGAAACAGAGTCTGTCCATGGAGTCCTCTCCGCCAATGACGCGTGGTAGGATGATGCGGGCGTCTCAAGTGAACCTCAAGAGCGGGCGGGGGCGCTTGTTCCGCCGGTTGTCCCGCCGAGGGAGATGTGCGAACATGCGCGATAGCGGAAGGGCGGGGCACGTGACAAGATTCCAACAGCTTGCGCGGCACGGGGGGGCGGATCGGGCCTGGTGGTCCGACTGGTCTTCAAAACCAGCTGGGGTCTGAATGGACCTTGGTAGGTTCGATTCCTACACGCTCCCGCCAAAGCCCATTCGAGGCCGGAAACCCGTGCGGGCAGGTTCGCGTAGGGCGTTCTCGTTGAGCGGCTTCAGCGAGGAGGTCGGGTCATGAATTGGAAGGCGGTCTGGATCGGCTGGCGGTTGGACATCGTCCGCTTTGTGGCGTTGTGCGCGGTGGCGCTCTTGCTCGGGCTCACGATCAATCGGGTCGTCGCGAGCGCGCGGCAGCGGGTTGCCGATATCCTTCCCAAGGGCCTCGGCGGACTCCCGAAAGACCTCGAAGGACTCGCCGGCGCCCTGGGCGGCGACCTCCTATCGGGGCCGCGCACGACCGGCGATACCTGGAGCTATCGAGCCCGGCTCGCCCCCGGCCGGTCTGTGTGGATTCGTGACGTGAACGGCTCCGTGACGGTCGAGGCGTCCCGTGGCGACTCACTCGAAGTCTCGGCCGTGAAGACCTTCCGGCACTCCGATCCCGCTACGGTCAGGCTCGCCGCCAGCCCCAGGGCGGACGGGATCGCGATCTGCGCCTTGTGGGACGTGGCCGGCCAGTGTGGTCCGGGAAATGAATACAGTGAATACAAGGACCGCGCGGCGCGACACAGCGATGTCGCCGTGCGGTTCACGGTTCGGGTGCCGCGCGGTGTGCGGATCGACGTCACGACCGTCAACGGGGCGGTGCGCATCACCGGCGCGAGCGCCCCGGCGACCGCGCGGACGGTGAGCGGAGAGGTGAGCGTGGAGACGTCGCGGGGGCCGGTGAACGCCCTGTCCGTGGACGGCGCCGTTCGCGCTGCGCTGCGAGGGTTCGCCGACACCGGTGCCGTGAAGCTCGCGACCGTGAACGGAGCCGTGACGCTCGAGCTGCCTGCCCGGGTGGATGCCACCGTCTCCGCCAGCACCGTAAACGGCGCGATCGAGAGCGACTTCCCGCTCGAGCTGAGCGGGGCGCTCGTCGCGCATCACGCTTCCGGCACGATCGGAAACGGCGGCCGGCGGATCGAGCTGAACTCAGTGAACGGCTCCGTCCGGCTGAAGAAGGCAGCCCCGTCGCCCCACTAGCGCCCCGGCGCGCTTCCATCATTCTCAATCCCGCGGCGGGCGGCGGCGCCGGCCGACGCGCCGAACGTACCGTGCTGCGCGAGTTCCGTGCGCAGGGGTGGTCGGTGGATCTCGCCCGGAGCGAAGCCCCCGGTCATGCCGTCGAGCTCGCGCAACGGGCCGCCGACGACGGGGCGTGCCACATCGTGGCGGTCGGCGGGGACGGGACGGTCCACGAGGTCGCGAACGGCCTCCTGCGTCACGGGGCCGACGCCGCGGTCGCCATCGTGCCGGTCGGCACGGGAAACGATTTCGCGAAGCTCCTTGGTCTCTCCGGGTGCGACCCGGCGCGCGCCGTGCGGCGGCTCACTTCGGGCCAGCGACGGCGCTTCGACGTCGGTCGAGTGCTGGATGAGTACTTCGTCAACAGTATGGGATTCGGGTTCGGCGCAGAGGTCGTGCGGGTGCGCAACGCCATGCGCCGGCTGCCGGGGCCGTTGTCATATCTTGTGCCCGTCCTGAAGGCCTTCGCCGGTTTCGAGCCGCCGCTCTACGAGCTATCGTCCGGAGACCGGCACACACGAGGACGGATCATGATGGTGGAGGTGTGCAACGGCACCACCGCCGGCGGCTCCTACCGGTTCGCGCCCGACGCGGATCCTTCGGACGGCTACCTCGACGTGTGCGTGGTGCGAGAGCTCTCGGGGCCGCGCTTTCTCGCCGCCGTCCCCCGCGTCATGCGGGGAACGCACCTCGACATGCCGGAGGTCACGCTGTTTCGGAGCCGCGAGCTGACGGTGCGGGCGCTCGAGCGGCCGCTGCTGCTGCACCTCGACGGCGAGCTCCGGACCCCCGGCGTGATGGAGTGCCGGGTTGTGCTCGAGCCCGGTCGGTTGAGCGTGCTGGTGGGAGTATGAGGCGGTCAGGCGGTCGGGCGTTCGTGTACGGGGCGATCGCGGCGCTTCTCCTGACCGCCCCGGCCCGCCTGACTGCCCAGCAGCCGGATACTGCTCGGGCGGCCGCCTCGGCGGCCGCCCGTCCCGACACCGCAAGGTTGGTCAAGCCCGTCGCGGCGCTGTGGCGCTCGCTGCTCGTCCCCGGATGGGGTCAGGCGCTCACCGGACGGCGCGGCGCCGGTGCGGCGTTCGTGATCTGGGAAGGAGTCACGATGATGATGACGCTGCGCGCGGTGCAGGAGAAGCGCTACCTGATCGCGTCGGGGTCCGGGAGCGTCGCCGCCAAGCGCCAGCAGGTGCAGGACTGGGTCGTGTTGTGGATCTTCAACCACCTGTTCGCCGGCGCTGAGGCCTTTGTCTCCGCTCACCTCCAGGATTTCCCGAAGGAGCTGAAGCTCCAAGCGGTCCCCGGGGGCCTGGCCGTGCGGATGGCCCTCTAGGGCTCGAATGTCTTCAGCTCGACGGCGTCGCGGCTGATCACGGCGTAGCGGTACCCGTCCAGCCAGGCGCCCGGATTGAGATAGGCCCGGCCGTCGGGGAGCTGCTCGAGCCGCGGCCGGTGCGTGTGGGCGAGGATCACGAGGTCGATCTCCGGACGCCGCAGCAACAGCGCCTTCGCGTACTCCGCCTGCGCGAGCGCGGCGCGG
>JBGPIJ010000139.1:0-7917 GCA_041484865.1 Gemmatimonadota bacterium | reverse complement strand
CTTGACGTGGCCGAACATCTCCGACTCGAGCAGGGGCTCGGGCAGGGCGGCGCAGTTGATGGCGACGATGGGGCGGGCCTGGCGGCGGCTGTGGGCGTGGATGAACTGGGCGATGAGCTCTTTGCCGGAGCCGCTCTCGCCGGTGATGAAGACGGACGCGTCGGTGGCGGCGACCTTGCGGGCGAGCTCGATGGCCTGGCGGAACAGGGGGGCCGTGCCGAGGACGGCGAGCCGGTCACTGTTGACGCCCGCGGGGCCCGGGCTCGAAGGCTCCGGCGCCCGCGTCTCGCGCGTCGCGAGCAGCGTGTGGGCCGCGCGGCCGATCAAGACGTGCAGGTGCGTTGCCGAGAACGGCTTCGGCAGATAATCGAATGCCCCTTGTAGCAGTGCGTCTACACTCGACTCGACGCTCGGATTGCCCGTCATCACGATGACCACCGTATCGGGATTGGTCGCGAGGGCGGCGCGGAGCAGGGTGAGCCCGTCGACCTGCGACATGTAGAGGTCGACGAGGACGATATCGAACGTGCGGCGGCTCAACAGATCGAGCGCTTCGGGACCGCGGCCGCATGGCGTGACGTCGTACCCCTCGGGCCGCAACACGGCGGCGCAACTCTCGCGGAAGGTGCGCTCATCATCGATGACCAGGATGCGGATGCGAGCTCGCTGTGCCGGGCCGACGGTGAAGAGGGATGAGGGGGCGCGTGCATCCTCCAACTCGACCGATCGTGTCGCGCCTTCTGCAGCCATTGGCATCGCCGTTGCTTCTTCCCGATATTGCATGCCCGCTGTAACGCACACTTCGGGCCAGCCTGTCGCAGAGTCGCAGCAGCATGCCACGCGCCCTGAGCGCACCAACGTGCATCCGGATTCCGTTCCCATCGCACTCTATTGCGGCAGAGCGATTTCTGACTCGCGGCGTGCTCCCGACCTGCGCCATCACGTCGCGGCATCCGTCTTGCCACAGAGACTGACGAGATTGGAAGTCGTGTCCAACTAGTCCGTCGGAATGAGGTGGGTGGTGTTGTCCCACCGCAGGACATAGGCGGGGAGTCCGAGCCGAGTGAGCTGACCACTCGTGGATTGCGTTCTTTGTCGCAGCAATGCTACGAAGGACCCCGATGGTGGCTCGACTCCCACGCCCACTTTTAGTGCTGTCCCAATACTGGCATTGCCCACTTCTGCAGCATCCCACTATCTTCCGCACGCGCGCATAGAGCGCAACTGACAATCCGTCAACTGGTTACGTAACCAGCCCGCGACAAGCGACTGGCACCGCCCTTGCTGTTGCAGGAGCGCACACTCGTCCCGGTGAGGTTATTTCATGGCAACGCAACGGAAGGAAGTGCAGCTCGTCCCGCCCGATGCATCGGAGCAATCGGGACCGACGGCGGCGCTGCTGCGCGAGCTTGTCGCGCATCTGCGGCAGCACCGTACCCAGCTTCGCGAAGAGTGGGCGCGCCGCATCACCCGCGCCCAGCTCCTCACGGCGATGACGGAAGAGGAGATCTTCGCCGAGGCGACTTCCGTCTACGACAATTACGTGGAGGCGCTCGAAACGGGGACGTTCGAGGCGCTGCAGACGTACGCCCGCAATCTGTCGGAGCGCATCATCCCGCGGGGTGTCGAGACGCACGAAGTGGTCGGCATCGTGCTGCTGCTGCGCGACGTGCTCGCCCGCTCCCTGTTCGGGAAGTATCACGAGGATTTCGAGAAGCTGAACCGCATCCTCGACGCCTACGAGCCGGCGGCAAACCGGGTCGCGAACACCGTGGCCGTGGGATTTGTGCAGGAGCGCGAGCGTATCATCCGCCAGCAGCAGGAGGCGATTCGCGAGCTTTCGACCCCAGTGCTCCAGGTGCGCGAGCGTCTCCTCATTCTTCCGATCATCGGCGTGATCGACCCGCAGCGCGCCCGGCAGCTGACGGAGCAGCTCCTGCGGGCCATCCGGACGAACCGGGCGAAGGTGGTCGTGATCGACGTCACCGGCGTCGCGGCGATGGACTCCAATGTGGCCAATCACCTCGTCCAGACGGTGGAGGCATCGCGGCTGCTCGGCGCCACGGTCATCGTCACGGGCTTGTCGCCCGAGATCGCGCAGACCCTGGTCACGATCGGGGTGGACCTGAGCGAGATGGCGACCGTCGGCGACCTGCAGGGCGGCATCGAAGAGGCGGAACGGCTGCTCGGCTACAAGGTCTCGCCGCTCGAGGAAGTGACCCCGAAGTCATAGCGAACCTGCTCCAGGCACGGAGGGCGCCGTGGAAGTACCGATTCTGAAGCAGGGGCAGCACCTGATTGCGTCGATCCAATCGGCGCTGACCGACGCGGACCTCTCGCACTTGCGCGAAGCGTTGATCGAGCGTGTCGGGCGGTTCCGCGCCCGGGGCGTGATTGTCGACGTGACGGCGCTCGACGTCATGGATTCCTTCGCCGTCCGCACGCTGCGGGACATCGCGCACATGGCGCGGCTGCGCGGCGCGGAAACCGTGATCGTGGGAATCCAGCCGGAAGTTGCGTTTGCGATGGTCCAGCTCGGGCTCACCCTGAAGGGGGTCGCGACCGCGCTCGACCTGGAAGAGGGGCTGGCATTCCTGAATCACCACGCTGATGGACGATTGGACGAGCGGCGCCCGCCGCTCCCGGGAAGACCAGATCGTGGCTGACGAGCTGCGGCTCACGGTCGCCGCGGACGTGGACGTGGTCCAGGCCCGGCAGCAGGGGCGCGAGCTCGCTGCGAGCGCGGGGTTCTCGAAGGGTGACCAAACCGTCATTGCCGCGGCGATCTCCGAGATCGCGCGCAACATCTTCAACTATGCCAAACGCGGCGAAATCACCGTGCGCCTGGTCAGCAACGGGGACCGGCAAGCCGTGGTGGTCGTGGCGAGCGACGCGGGGCCGGGGATCGCCGATGTCGCCCGCGCGCTCCAAGACGGCTATTCGACGTCGGGCGGGCTCGGCCTCGGACTCCCGGGGGCGAAACGCCTCATGGATGAGTTCGAGGTGACGTCGGCGGTCGGGCGCGGCACGACGGTCACGATGAAGAAGTGGCGGCGCGTCACGTGAGGACGGCGTGAATTCCACCGAGCTCGTGGATTGGGCGGTCGCGACGCGTCCTCTGGCGGGCCAAGCGGAGTCCGGCGACTCGTTCATTGTGCGGTCGGTCGGTCCCGGGGTGCTGGTCGGGGTGGTAGACGGCCTGGGTCACGGCCCCGAGGCGGCGGTCGCCGCTCGGGCGGCGGTTTCCGTCCTGGATCGCTACAGCCCCGAGCCCTTACCGGACCTGATGAAGCGGTGTCATGAGGCGCTGCACGGCACCCGCGGCGCGGTCATGAGTCTGGCCTACCTGGATGGCACTACCGACTCGCTCACCTGGCTCGGGGTCGGGAATGTCCAGGGTGTGATTCTCAACGGCGGCTCGAGCGCGCGACGGACGAGAACCACGCTCGTGGCCGCGGGAGGAATCCTGGGATCGGTGCTGCCCCGCCTGCAGAGCCGGGCCTACCCGGTGGCGCGGGGCACGACGCTCATCTTCGCCTCCGATGGGATCAAGAGCGCCTTTGCCGATGAGCTATCGACCGACGTGAGCCCGGAGCAGCTCGCCGACCAGATCCTGGCCCGCTACGGTATCGACACGGACGACGCGCTGGTGCTCGTGGTCCGCTACGGGTCCACCTCGCCGGGGTTCGGGCAGTGAAGTCTCCCGCATCGACTGAGCCCTCGGCCGCGACCACCTCCACCCGTAAGGAAGAGCGGAAGCGCCTGCGGGTGCTCGTTGCCGCGGGGATGGGCGGCGATGATTCGACCGGCGCGCTTCAGAGCATCCGCCAATGGGCCGATGACGCCGGTCTCGATGTCGAGGGCGCCCCCGACCTGCCGCGCGCGGTCCGGAAGCTGACGAGTGAGCGGTGGGAACTCGTGGTCGCCATCCTCGGCGACCGTGACGAGGACCTCAGCTGGTGGGTGGACGCTTTGCGCGGCGCCCCGAGTGCACCGCGCCTGATCGCCGCCACCCGCAATCCTTCTATGGGCCTCGTGCTTCGAACCGAGCACCTGGGCGTGCTCGACCTGCTCGCCCTCCCGGTCCGCCGCGACGACTTCCTCGCCGCCCTGAGCCGGTACCGCTCCGCCGCGGTCGAGGCGCCCGTCCCGCTCGTCCCGGTCGAGTCGCACGCCGTGGGCCGCTACGCCCTCGTCGGCCAGAGCCCGGCGATGCTCGACGTCTACAAGATCGTCGCACGCGTGGGGCCGAGCGCCGCAACGGTGCTGATCCTGGGGGAATCCGGCACCGGCAAGGAGGTCGTAGCGCGGGCGATCCACCAGAACGGCCATCAGTCCGGCGGGCGGTTCGTCGCCGTCAACTGCGCCGCGATTCCTGAGAACCTCCTCGAGAGCGAGCTGTTCGGGCACGAGAAGGGCGCGTTCACCGATGCCGTGACGCGCAAGATCGGGCGATTCGAGCAGGCGGTCGGTGGCACGCTCTTCCTCGATGAAGTGGCCGACATGAGCCTCGCGCTCCAGGCCAAAATCCTGCGCGCCATCCAGGAACGGGAGATCGAGCGTCTGGGCGGCACGGAGACGATCCCGGTCGAGGTCCGCCTGATCGCGGCGACGAATCACGATCTGCGGGAAGCCATCGCGCAAGCGCGGTTCCGGGAAGACCTCTACTACCGGCTCGCTGTCGTGACCATCCGGCTCCCCACCCTGGCCGAGCGGGGCGAGGACCTGGTGCTGCTGACGGGATACTTCCTCCAACAGTTCGCAGAGCGCTACGGCAAGCAGATCACCGCCATTTCGGATCGCGCCCTCCACCTGCTGCGCAATCACCCCTGGGTGGGCAACGTCCGGGAGTTGCGCAACGTGATCGAGCGCGCCGTCATCGTGACCACCGGGGAGATGGTTCGGGCCGAGCACCTCCCCGATGAGCTGCGGGGGGAGGAGGCGAGCCTCGCAGAGCGTCCCGAAGGAGCGCTGCTCACGCTCGCGGAGGTCGAGGCGCGCCACATCTCGCGCGTGCTCGCCCATACGAGCGGACAGATCGGCGCCGCCGCGGAAATCTTGAGCATCCACCGCAACACGCTGACGCGAAAGATGAAGGAGTACGGGCTGTGACGCCCGCTCCGGCTCCGTTCCCGCCGCTCCGCGTGGAGAAAGCGCTCGCCCTCCTCCCCGACCTCGAGGCGGTTGCGCCGCTCCGCGCGCTGCTCCTCTCCATCTCCCGTCCCCACGAGGGCGCCCTGTGGTCGAGCTCCGGACCCTACCTCACCCTCGGCAAGCGCGGCATCCAGCCGGAGGAGCTCGAGCGGCGGCTGCCCGAGGCGTTCCACCAGGTCACCGAGCGTCTGCGGGGACTGTATTCGGCCTGCATCGAGGCGCTGGAAGCGCAGCAGCGCGGTGAAGGGGAAGCGGTGGCGGCGGCGCTGCTCCGGGCCGGTCGCTTCGAGGAAGCCGGGGGTCGTCTCCCGCACGCGCGTGCGTGGTATGAGGTCGCGTTCCGCGTCTCCGAGGGGCTTCAGGATCGGCGTCCCGAGGTGGAGGCGCTCCGCTCGCTCGGGCAGCTGTCCCTGTCGGTCGGCGCCTATGTCGAGGGTGCCCGCTACTTCCAGCGCACCCTCGCGCTCGCGGAGGCCGAGTTCGACCAGGCGGGAGCGATCGCCGCGTGCGAGGGGCTCGGGGATGCGGCGCTGGGGCAGGGACAGTTGGCGGGCGCCCAGTCGTGGTACGCCCGCGGGCTGCGCCTCGCGGAGGCGAGCGGCGATCAGCTCCGTCTCGGGCGTCTGGAGCGGCAGCTCGGTGTGCTGGCGCAGCGACAAGGCGACCCCACCGAGGCGAGCGACCATCTGCGCCGCGCGCGCGAGTGGCTCGAGCCCGCGGGCGCGTCGGACGAGATGGCGCGGACGTTGAGCGCCCAGGGGGCCCTCGAGGGGCATCTTGGACGGTACGCCGCGGCATCCGCTGCCTATCGCGAGGCCCTGGCGTGGGCGAAACGGGAGGCGAAGGACGCCGAGCTCGAGCTCTGGGTTCGGATGAGCATCGCCGAGTTGCAGCTCCAGGCCGGACGGCTGCTCGAGGCCGAGGAGGAGCTGCGCCGGGCGGAGGAGGTCGCGATTGGCGGGAACGTGACCGCGCGTCTGGTTGAGCTGTACACACTCATGGGACGGCTGCGCGGCCGGCAGTCGGACGAGACGGGCTTCGTGTTTTTCGAGCAGGCGATCGAGCTGTGCCGCATGCTCGAGCGGTCGCCGGCGGCGGAAGCCCAGGTGTATTTTGAGTACGCCCTGTTTCGGCAGGAGCTCGACGAGATCGAGGAGGCGCGCGCCTATTTCGAGCGTGCCCGCGGTCTGTTCGCGGCGGCGGGGGAATCGGCCCAACGGGAGCGGGCGGAAATGGAGCTCCAGAAGCTCTCGGCTTGAACGTCCGCCCCCGCCTGACTACCTTGACGGGGCGACAACGATACATTTGCGGCGCTCGAGCACCTCTTGCCCGGGCCTTTTTTTTCACCCGCGACTTCGCGGCAGGAGACAGATTGGTCATGCGTACGGCGACGCGCCTGGGCATGCTCGGCACTGAGTCCGCCTACGTCGTGCTCGACGCGGCGCGGCGGCTCGAGGCTGCGGGCCATCGTGTGGTGCACCTCGAGATCGGCGAGCCGGACGTGCCGACCGCGCCGCACGTCGTGGAAGCGGGCATCCGCGCGCTGCGGGAAGGGCGCACCCGCTACGCGGTCGCCGCCGGCGTGCCGGAGCTGCGCGACGCGATCGCGCAATCGCTCGCCGCGCGCGGCGTCCGGGCCAGCGCGGAGCAGGTCGTCGTCACCCCGGGCGCGAAGCCGATGCTGTTTTGCGCGGCACTCGCGCTGATCGAGTCGGGTGACGAAGTCCTCTGCCCCGATCCCGGATTTCCGATCTACGAGTCGGTCGTGCGGTTTGCGGGCGGCCGGGCCGTGTACTATCCCCTCGACCCGCGCCGCGCGTTCGCCCCGGACGTCGAGGCGATCGCCGCGCGCGTCACGCCGCGCACGCGCGCCGTCATCGTCAACCTCCCGCACAACCCGACGGGCGGCGTGGCCCCCGCCAGCGACCTCGCGCGCCTGGCGGCGATCGCCGAGCGGCACGACCTCTGGGTGATTTCGGACGAGGTCTACGGGCAGATCCGGTACGACGGCCGCTTCGACAGCATCGCCGCGCTGCCCGGGATGTCCGAGCGGACCGTGATCGTGGACGGGTTCTCCAAGGCCTACTCGATGACGGGGTGGCGGCTGGGGTACGGCGTCATGCCCGCGTGGCTCGCGGGGCCGATGACCACGCTGATCATCAATAATCTTTCGTGCACCGCGACCTTCGTGCAGTACGCGGGCATCGCCGCGCTGACGGGGCCTCAGGATTCCGTGCACCGCTTCGTCGCGGCGCTCAAGACGAAACGCGATCTCCTCGTGACCGGCCTGAACGCGATCGAGGGGGTAAGCTGCGCGTCCCCGGCGGGGGCGTTCTACGCCTTCCCCGATTTCAGCGGCATGCTCGATCGCACCGGGATGACGTGTGAATCGCTCGCCGAGCGTCTGCTCGCGGAGGCGCACACAGCCGTGCTCGCGGGGACCGCGTTCGGGCCGGGGGGACGGGGGCATTTGAGGCTGTCGTACGCGAGCCCGGCGCCGGACGTCGAGCTTGGGCTGGAGCGCATCCGGAGCTGCGTGGGGAACCTCGCGACTGCCGCCGCCCGCTAGCCGGGGCGGTGACCGGTCACTGCCACCGAGCCAACAGTGTAGGCATTGAACCGGGACCACTACCGCCCTAGCCTGGCGGCTTGACCCCCGTCGTCCTCAGGGTATGTTTATGGGGACGGACAACTGTAGCACCGTGGTCATTTGCCGCGTATTGCCGCCACGTTAAACAACGCGCTAAAAAGCGACTGCCCGCG
>JBGPIJ010000138.1:0-7988 GCA_041484865.1 Gemmatimonadota bacterium | reverse complement strand
GTGGGGTTTTGCGGTCTCAACCTTCGGGAGCAGCACCGTCAACACGCCGTGCTCGTAGGTCGCCTTGATCTTGTCGGGGGCGACGGTAGCGGGCAGCGTGAAGCTCCGCTCGAACTTGCCGTAGGTCCGCTCATAGCGATGGACCTTCTCGGCCTTCTCCTCGGCCACCTGCTCCTTGTGGCCCTTGATCGTGAGCAAGTTCCCCTCGACCGCGATCTGTACGTTCTCGGGCTTCACGCCCGGAACCTCAGCAACGAGCCGAATAAACTCCGGCTCCTCGAAGATGTCCACGAGAGGTATCCATCCGGCCGTCGCGCTCTCCGGGATGTTCCAATCGATCATACCGAACGGCTCATTCATACCGAACGGCTGGTTGAAGAGACGGCCCATCCGCCGCTCCAGCCGATAGAGCAGATCGAGCATGGGATCCCGCTGGGTCTTCGTGGTGATGCCGAACATCTGACTTACCTCCTTCATGGGTGCGGCTAGAACGTAGCGACTGGAGGATTATCGCAGTCTGAAACGGGCGTTAGGGTTTCGAGCAGGGGCCTTCATGTTATCATTGGATTGGGCGCTCGGGCTTGCGCGCGGCGTCGTTCGGCTGCGATAGCCCTTGCGCATGAATGGGCCTTCTCACCTGTGGAGGAATCATGAGCTTTCGATCGGGGAAAGGGCACGCGCTGGCGCTCGCGGCGCTGACCGCGCTGACCATAGGGGCGACGCGGGCGGCGGCACAGGACCCTGATGGGGCGGGCCTCTACCGCCAGCACTGTCGCACCTGTCACGGCGTCAAAGGTGTGCCCTCGGAGCGGATGCGGACGCTGTATCCGGAGCTCAAGGCCATGGCCGATTCCGGTGCCTTCGCCAAGCTCCCCACGGATTCCGTCAAGGCCGCGATGCGGCACGGCCGAGGCACGCACATGAAATCGTTCAGCGACGTGCTCTCGGCCGAGCAGATGGAGGCGATTGCGAAGTACGTGAAGAGCCTCTAGCCGGCTCTCGTCAGGGGCGTCGGGGCGCGGGGAACGTGTCGTAGAAGTGCGGCTCGGTTCCCCCCCGTTCATGAAGCGACGAGAGATACTGCGCCAGCTCTTCAATCTCCTGATGGGAGAGGGCGGGGGGCGCGAACGCTGGCATCCGGGACTCCGCATGGAAGCGACCGGGTGCTTCGATGAAGCTGTGCAGCCAGCCGACCGAGTGGCGCGAGCCGACGGTCGTCAAATTGGGACCCTCCTCTCCTCCCTCACCCGCGATCCGGTGGCAGCCTCCGCATTGTTGTGACTGGTACAGCGCACGGCCGGCCCGCTCGGGTGAGCTCAAGGCGACCGAGACCTCGGCGACCGCGCGTGGCCCACGGCCCGCTGCGCCAATCAGAAAACCCGCGCCTCCCAGAATGGCCGCGAGGGATATGAGGGCCAACGGCCGGTGCAGCAGGTTCCGCGTGCTGCCGCGGTCGAAGAAGGGAAGCGCCAACAGGGCGAGGATGAGCACGGTCGGGGCTCCGACCGCGATGAGGCTTTCCATGGAGCCGGGGACCAGCTTGAGCAGCTGGTAGATCGGGAGGAAGTACCATTCCGGACGCGGCACGTATGACGTGTCGGTCGGGTCGGCCGGCGCCTCGAGCGGCGCCCCGAACAGCAGGGCGAGGCAGACGATGATGAGTACGGCACTCGCCGAGACGATGGCGTCTTTGCCCAGGACGTCGGGCCAGAACCGCACGCCGCCGCGCTTGGTCGCCGCGTACGCCGTGTGATAGTAGGCGGGGTACGCCGGGTCCGCGGTCGTCCGCGGGGCTCCCGTTTCGAGGCTCTTGGGCCGCGCCGCGATCCCCTGACGGATGACGATGATGAGATGCAACGAGATGAGCAGCGTCAATACCAGGGGCAGCCACAAGGCGTGAAACGCGTAAAACCGGGCGAGGGTCGCGGTGCCGAGCTCGGAGCCGCCCCGCAGCAGCGTGACCAGGGCTGAGCCGAGGATCGGCGTGGTCCCGGCGATATTGGTGCCGACAGCGGTCGCCCAGTACGCCTTCTGGTCCCACGGCAGCAGATAGCCGGTGAAGCTGAATGCCATGACGATCAGAAACAGGCCGACACCCACGAGCCAGTTGACCTCCCGCGGGTACTTGTAGGCTCCCACCGAGAACACGCGGATCATGTGCGCCAGGATGAGGACGACCATGGCGCTCGCCCCCCAATGGTGGATGCCCCGGAGCAGCGCGCCGCTCGCGACCTGCGTGTTGATGAACTGGATGCTGTCATAGGCGTGGTCGGGGGAGCCGGAGTAGTAGGTCGCCAGCGTCACGCCGGTGATGAGCTGAACGAGGAACACGGTGAGGGCGGCGCTGCCGAGGGTATGCCACCAGGTGAGGCGGTCCGGGACTTCCCGGTCCAGGAGAGCACGCTTCGCTCCTCGCAGGTCCAACCGCTCGTCAAGCCAACGGAAGAAGGTTGCCATGGCTCACGCCGTCGCTTTTTGCGGGACGCCGAGACGGAAGTCCTCGTAGTCGGCGTAGAGGACGCCATTCTCGATCTTTACCCGTAGGGTGTCGAGCGGCCGGGGCGGAGGCCCGCCCAACACGGTGCCCGTCTTGACGTCGAAGAACCCCGTGTGACAGGGGCAGCGGAACACATCCTTCTCCTTGTCGAAGGAATAGTTGCACCCGAGGTGGGTGCAGCGCCCGTTGTAGACCGTGAAGTGCTCCCCGTCCTCGGTATAGATCCACACGTTGCGCAGGCGGCGCGTTTCGACCCAGGCGTCGTTGGAGGTATCGACGAAGTCGACCTTCGTGGGCACCTTGGGATCGAATTGATCGACTTCCCCGAGCTTGACCCACTTCTCCAGTCGCTTGCGTCGGAATGTGGGCGACAAGAACGCCCGGAGCGCCGGGATTCCCGCCAGCAGAGCCGCGAGCGACCCACCGATCGCTGTCGCCCACCGCAGAAACCTGCGCCGCCCGACGTGGGCCGGACCTTGTGATTCCGCTGCCATGCGCGAGACCTCCCGAGAGATGATCGAGTGAATCCTTACTGTGTTGGGATCGCGGTGCCGTGACAGACCGTACACATCTGTGGGTTCTTGCGCCGCAGGCGCGCGGCGTCGAAGCCCGGCCCGTGGGGATCGAAGCGCCGCCCGCCGTTCGCGGAGTGGCAGGTCAAGCAGTCGCGCTCGGCATGACAGGCGGTGCAGGTCTCCAGGCTCTGCCGGGCTGCCTGGCCGTGGCCGAGGATGAAAGATGGATTGGCGTCATGGTAGCCGGGCCGGAGCAATCCGGACGCCCGGAGGCCGGCCGCCGCGTGACACTGTGTGCAGAAGCCGGCAACGTTGTGGCAATCGGCGCACGACGTCTCGCGCGCGTAGGCGGCGGCGGGATGACGGGTGAGAAATCCCGCCGGATGGTAGCCGTTTGCCGCCCCGGGGTCCGGGCGGTGACACGAGAGGCAATCGGCGCGCACGTGGCACCCGGCGCACGTGTTCGAGTTACGCTCGGCCATCGCGGCGTGTCCCATCGTGAAATTCTGCCCATGGAACGCGGGACGGTGCCGCTGGATGATCGCTCCCACGCCACGCCCGGGTGCCCGCGCCGGCAGGAGGGCGACCGCCCGCGGCGTGGCCGCGGCGTGACACGTGAGACAGCTCTCCCGGGCGTGGCACGTCGCGCACCGGGCCGGGGCGCGTGCCGCCATCGCACCGTGCTCGTTCAGGAACGCCGGCTCGGCGTGCGAGGCCGGGGGCGCCAGGTGGGCGATGATCGCGGTCGCGCGCGGATCGCTCGGGAGCGACTGGATGATCGGACGCTCGGGCGCGTCCACGTGACACTGCAGACAGAACTCGCGCGCATGACAGATGGTGCAGCGCGCTGCAACCTGGGTATCGCTCCCACCCCGCGCCGCGCGGCCGTGTGCGTCGATCCATCCCGGCTCGAGGTGCGACGGCGGCTCGGGAAACGCGGCGATGTCTTCGCGCGTCAGCTGCGCGGCCTGCGGGAGAGCCAGGTGACACACCGTACACGCCGAGTCGGGAGCCGCGAGATGCGCCGTGGTCACGCGATGACAGGTCAAGCAGCGCGTCATGCTCACGCGCTCCACGGTCATCCAGGGTTTGTCCGCCTCCCCGTGGCACACCGTGCAGCCCGGGGGCTCCGGCTGTCCCGGCGGCGTCATCACCTGCACGAGTGCGTGATCGAATCGCAGGTTGGTGCGCCGCGGTCCCGGTGGCGGACGCCAGTCCACGCGCGGCTCGATCGTCCCATCGTGACAGGCCGCACACTTGGCCGCGTCGGGATAGAGCGGCCCCTCGCCCTGCGCCGGTTCGACATGGCAGGTCGTGCAGGTCGGAAACAGCTGCCGATGCCTGGCGTGATCGAACCGTTGCGCCTGTGGGTGCTGCGCCGACAGGGCCGCGGGCAGCACCGTGATGGCGGCGGCGGCGAGCCACCGCCGAACCAGCGCCGTCACCGCCCGGCTCCGGTCGGCATCCGTTGCACCGCCGGCGGCAGGCCCAGCAGATCGGCGCCGCTCGCGAACGTCAGCACGACTCGCGCGCTCACCCGCGTCTGGTTCCAGCTGAACGCAGCAGCATCGGGCCGCTGCCGGTCTTCGAGGTACTGGCTCGCGTCCAGCTCGAACCGCACTCGGGACGTCGGTTGATAGTGCGCGTAGATGCCGTAGAGATGCACTGACGAGCTGTCGAAGCGGAACTCGAGCGGCCGGTCGAGCATCGCGGCCTGCAAGCCGAGCGTGAGGCGGTCCCCCGTGCGGTAGCTCACGCCGCCGTCGAAGCCACGCGACGCGGCTCCCGGGCCAAACTCGGCGCGGTAGCCGCCTTGCACCGTCCAACGGCGCGCGAGCGTGTACGTCGCGCCCCAGGAAAACCGCCAGCCGGAGTTCTCGACGCTCACGAGTGGCGTCGCGGCTGCGGCGTCGGCGAACGTGTAGCGCTCGCCGCTCGTGCGGAGCTGCAGGCCACGGATCGGCGTCACCTCGAGCGAACCGTTGACCGCGGTGTAGGGAACCGGGGCGAATGCGCCCCAGATCGTCCAGAGATCGAAATGCGGTCGGTAACGCCGCACGCCGACTCTGGCGTTGAGCCGCCCATTTGGCATTGCATACCCGAGCGTGGCCTCCGCGCTGCCCCACCAGCCCTCCGCGAGATCGTAGTCCGCTCCTCCCGCGAGGCTCACGCCCCGAACGGGCCGGATTGCCGCGTCGATCCCGGCGCGCTCAGAAACGAAATAGTCGACGCTGGGGTCGACCTCGCGCTGATAGACGACCTTCGCGTCGAACCGGGACGTGATCCACCCGGCGCTCCCTCCCGCCACGAGCGTGCGCTCCGGCGGGCGGAATTCGCCGAGCGGGTTCAGCGCGGAACTCGTGACCGGGAGCGCCGAGCCCCGCCACAACCCCCACCCTCCGTAGCCCGCCAGCTCGAACCCGTGGCGTGCGCTGCGCAACGTCACTTGACCGCCATCGAACCCGGTGTAGCCAAGGCGCGAAATCGTGGTCTGCCGGCCGACGCCGATGGTCAGAACCCTGCGCGCGTACTGGGCGTAGCCTTCGAGCAGCTGTGCCGGCGGGTCGGTGCCTGGCCACTGGTCGGAGCTCCCGACCGTCGTGGCCAATCGCGCCGTCGCGCGGAGCGACAATCCGGGCAGGCCGAGGCCCCACGCGGTGAGGTCGGCGGTGCTCGAGAGCGGCTGCGCGCGCTGTTCGGGACCGGGGCGGAAGAACAGACAGTGGGCGCTTCCCGGAAAGCACGTGGCGGCGAAGCCCTGGGGTGTCACGGGCCCACCGGTTGGTCCGGTGACGGTATCGCCCACCGGGACGCTGTCCTCGAGTACCCCGCGATACGAGACCGCCTGCGCGCGTGTGTCGAGGCGCAGGCGATACCCTTGGGCCGCGCCCGAGCGACCCGACGCGAGAGTGAGGACGAGCAGCAGTGGCGCGATCGCGCGGGTCTGATTCACGACGCGGCCTTTCGCAGGTGGTCGCGGAACGCCTCGGGACTCGATCCGAGGTGACAGACGGTGCACTCCCCGCCGGCGTGGTGGTCCTGCTGTGACGGGTGGCAGGTCAGACACAGGCCACGATCAGGCACGAGCCGCGCGACGATGGCGGGTACGTGGCAGGCGTCGCAGCCGGTGTGCGCCTCGACCGGGGGCGCGTGCGCGGTCCGGACCGCTGGGGACGTACCCTCGGTGTGACAGGCGGCGCACGGCTTGCCCTCCGCGTGGTGGTCGTCGTGGCACGCGGCGCAGGCCGCCACCGCGGGGGCCGGATCGAGGGTCGCGGGCGTCGTGTGGCAGGCGACGCACTGCACCGCGCGATGTCGCCCGTGGTCGAAGTGGGTCGCATGCAACCGCACGGGCGCGCCCGCGACGGCGACACGCGCGGTGACCGACTCGGGGCGGGCGAGCTCGGCGGGCGGATGACATGACGCGCAGTCACTGGCCTGCGGCGCTTGGTGATGGCAGATCTGGCAACCACGCGGAGGCTGGAAGGTGAGCCGGCTGTGCCCGGTGGCGGTAGCGTGGCAGGTGATGCAGGCAAACTTCTTGTGGGTCGCGTGTGGGAACGTGTCTCGAACGGCGCGGTCACCGCCGTGCGAGTCGCCCCACGGCGGCGGGTCATCGAAAAAAGGTCCGTGCCCCCGTGCCTCGAGGTGCGTCGGGGGAGCCCACGAGACGCGCTGCAACGCCTTGGTCGTGTCGAAGGGGAGCGGCGGGGTCAGGTGCTGCCCGCCCCGGCGCCCGCGCACGGCCGCATGGCAGCCCGCGCAGTCGCTCGGGTCCACCTTGGCGTGGTGCGGCTCGTGACAGAGCGTGCAGTTCTGGCTCGCCGCGCGGTGATTCGGTCCGGAATGGAAAGCGTCGGAGCGCCAATCGGCGTGACATTTCGCCGAAGTGCAGGTCTTCGCCGCTTCCAGGGGGCTCGTCTGCGTGTGCGGGTTGTGGCAATGCCCGCATTGCCCGCGATGCGGATCGCGCGCGGGATCGAATTCGGCGAGGACCGCCTGCATCTGATGACACGAGAAGCACTGTTTGATCCCGGGCACGAGCGTCCCCCGGGCGGAATCGTACGTCGCGAGCGCGGGCACTTCGGCGGTGAACTGGTGGCACATGATGCAATGCAGGTCGGTCTGGTCCCGCATGTTGGCGAGCTTGATCTGCACGGAGACGTGACACCCCGACTGCGCGCAGGTCGAGTCCACCGGCACGAAGCGGTGGACTTCGTAGCCATGGCAGGTAGCGCACTGGACGCCGCGGAGCGCGCTCGAGTCCGATTGGAGATGTGTGCGATGGCCCGCGGTGGAGGCGATGCGCTGCCACGTCTCCTTCGCGTCGCCGCGCACGTGACAGTTCGCGCACACGGCCGTCGGCACCTTGGCGTGCTTGCCGATCTCGGTTGGCCGGTCGGCGACCCAGAGGTAGAGCTGCCGCATGCTGGCGATCATCGACTGCTGATGGCAGTTGTGACACTCGAGCGAGTCGTGCTTCGAGCCCGCGAACCGCTGGAACGGCCGGTTCATCACGTGGCAGCCGGTGCAGAACCCGTTGTTGTGCTCCATGTAGTGGTAGCTGATGGTGCCGAAGCCGACGAACCCCACGACCATGATCGCGAGGAGCGCAACGAGTCCGATTCTGATTTGCCGCGGCTGTGTGACGAGCCAGTGCGCGATCGCGGCCCGGCGTCGCCACAGCACGACCAGTACGACGATCGCCACAACGACGCCGGCTACGAAGCCGGCGATCTGGAACCACTGGGGGAGGTTGAAGAAGAAGCGGAGCACGGCGGCCACCCCGCCCGGCAACGGCGGGGGGCCGACCGTGACTTGTTGCGGCGCCATTCCGGGCCCCGCGCTACCTCGAAGAGATCCGCAGCCGCACTCCGGGCGGCGGCGTAGCGGTGACGCGCAGATCGAAATTCGGCGGCGCTGTCAGTCCGTAAGTCGCATGGAGCGCCGCGATCGACGAGGAGAGCAGGGCCTCG
>JBGPIJ010000137.1:0-7996 GCA_041484865.1 Gemmatimonadota bacterium | reverse complement strand
CGGGACGCCCGCGTTGCTCGGTATCCTGGGCCGGACGAACATCGCCGGCGCTCAGGGGGGTGCGCGCGCGGTCGCGACGGTCGAAGCGGATTTCTGGCAGGCTCCGATCAGGGCCCTGAAGGCGGAAACGGAGTGGTTCAAAAAGGAAGCGCGCGAGGCGTTCGAGATGGCCTCGCTGCCGGTGCTCCAGGTGCTCGCGGCGGCTGTGAATTTCGCCGTCGTCGTGATCATGAGCCGGCCGACGTTCTCGCTCCCGTTCAAGAACCTGGACCAGCTGCTCGCGAGCACGCCGTTGCCCACGCCGAGCGGCAAGCACATCGTGCCGGGAGGTGTCGCATGAACGCTCGGCGTTCCGGGGCGGTGCTCGCCGCCCTCATCGTGCTGGGCTGCGCGCCCGGCGAGCAGCAGACCAAGCCCGGGAATTCGACGATGATCGTCGGCATCGACGTCAGCGGCTCGTTCAAGCCGCAGTACGACGATGCGATCGAGTTCGCGTCCTACTACATCTATGCCCACCTGCACGGGTTGGGCGGATTGCGCGCGCCGACCTCGCTGTTCGTGGGCGCGGTCGGCGGGGACCGGCCGGGGGAGCCGAAGGCGTTCCACCCGATCAACGACTTCGCGAACAGTACGCGGGGACAGATCGCGACCGATCTGCGGGCGTGGTTCCCGCCGCGGGACGCGCTGACCGACTTCAACGTGTTCTTCAAACAGGTCGCGATGCTCGCTCGGGAGCGGGGTCTGATCCTCGCGCCGATGAACCTCGTGCTTCTGAGCGACGGTGTGCCGGATACCCCGGGTGGCGCGCGATTCGCGGGCAACAGCAATCCGATTGCCCGCATCGACCTGGGCACTCTCGAGTTCCTGTCGCGCAGCGTGACGGTGCGACTGCTTTACGCCTCCCCGACGATCGGGGACGAGTGGAAACGACTGATCCGCCGCAAGCGCGTCCGGCTGTGGACGCAGGAGGCGCCGGTCATGGCGGGGTGGCACCGCCAGATGCAGCCGGGTGTCCCGCTCGAGCAGCAGAACGACCTATGGAAATGGGTGCTGGACAACGTGGACTTCCGGGTGCGGGCGGGGAACTTGTTCTGAGAACCGTTGCCCGTCGCTGACACCGTTGTACGTCGCTACGTCGCTACGTTGTACGTACAACGTAGCGACGTACAACGTACAACGTAGCGACGTACAACGTACAACGCTGTCTCAGCAGTACTGGTCAAACGCCGTCATTAGGTCCCCCGCGATATCCCGCGCGTTCCGCCCTTCGATGTTCTTCCGCTCCAGCATGAAGACGAGCTTCCCATCCTTGAAGAGCCCCATCTGTGGAGACGAAGGCGGGTACCCGGTGAAGTAGCTCCGCGCGCGCGCCGTCGCGTCGGCGTCCTGCCCGGCGAAGACGGTGAGCAGGCGTTGGGGTCGCGTGGCGTGCTCGATCGCGAGCGTTACGGCGGGACGGGCCGCGCGCGCCGAGCAGCCGCACACCGAGTTCACGACCACGAGGGTCGTCTCCTTTGTCACGGCGAGGGCCCCGTCCACCTGCTCGGGGGTGCGCAGCTCCTGGAAGCCGACTCGGGTGAGCTCTTCGCGCATCGGTTGCACGAGGCGCGGGTCGTACATTGAAACGTTGAGATTGGCCATGCGAGAATGATATACGAGGGCGGGCGCCGGACGTAAGGCGTAACTCCCCGCTACACCCACTTTCCCGGATCGGCGGTCACAGAGCCCAGTTGGATCTCGGTGGGCTCCGCGCAGCAGAACCAGGGCTCCGTGAGCCGCGGCGAGCGCGCTGGCAGCGCTGTGGCCTGGCCGGCCAACGCCGGCCGCGGTAGCGCTTCCCCGGCGGCGGCAAACGCCGCCTCACGGATCGCCTGGAAGGTGTCGGCTGCGTTCTCGCCGGCGTGCGCCGCTCGCTCCACGAGGGCGGTGACGTCGCGATGCAGGCGGTCCATGCGGGGATCGGGATGCGTCCAGCGGTAGGTGAACGCCGCCGGCTCGAGACGGCCCAGATAGGGCCGAATGCCTGGCCGCGATAAGAGCGCCGATCCCGGGGGAATGAGCAGGCGGATGACGAGCTGGACCGGGTCCACTTCCTCGATCAGGTTCAGGTCGGCCACGAACCGCAGCACCTCGAGATAGTCCTTGAGTGTCGTCCAGGGGGTGAACGCGACGAAGGTCGGGCGCAGGGTGAGGCCCGCCTCGCGCACGATGCCGAGCGCCGTACGCACGTCCGCTCCGGTATGTCCCTTCTCGAGCTCCCGGAGGACACGATCGCTCAGCGATTCCACCGCCGAGACGATGAATGCGCAGCCTGTCGCCGCAAACTCGGGAAACAGATCCCGATGTTCGAGGATGTGCTCGACCTTGGTGGTGAAGTCGTAACTCACGCGGGGAAACTCGGCGTGAAACGCCCGCACCAGCTTGAGCGCGTGTCCGGGGCCGTTCAGGAAATCCGGGTCTCCGAACGTGATGTGTCCAGCGCCCGCCGCGATCAGCTGCCGAATGTCGTCGAGCACCACAGCGCGGGGCACCGCGAAGAAGCGGCCGCCGTAGACCGGGGTGATGGGGCAATGCAGGCACTCGTGCAGGCACCCGCGGCTCGCTTCGACGTATCCCGCGGGGACGACGTCGGCGCCACGCGCCATGTGTACGTAGCGTTGCAGATCGGGAAGTCCAGCGCGCGCGGGGACGGGGTAGTGGAGCCGCTCGAGACTCGAGATCTGCATGCGCCCGCTCTGGGTGCCGTCGCGGTCGATCTGCTCCACGAGATCGACGAGCGCACCCTCGATCTCACCGCCGATCACCGCGCCCGCCAGGCTGCCGCGGAGGTAGTCGGCGTTCAAGACGGCGTAGAGGCCATAGAAGCAGATGAAGCACCGGGCATTGAGCCGCCGGATCCGCTGCGCGGCCGCGGCGCCGAGGCGCAGCGCCGTGTGCATCGGGACGGCGATGCCGACGAAACGGGCGCGTTGCACTTTCGCCTCGTCAAACGGCTCGACTGACAGATCGAGACAATCGGGGGCATACCCGGCCCGCTCGAGGAACGCGCGCGGCCATGCGAGTCCGAGCGGCTGGTGCCCGAGCTCGTAGCAGGAGATGAGGAGAACGGCTCCAGGGTCGCGGAGGCTCACTGTGCCGGAACGCTCCTTTCGACCATGCGCAGGACGAACGCCGCGGCGAGACAACCGACCGCGACCCAGACGAGCCAACGCCTCGCCGTGGCCATACCGGCCAGGCCGAGCGCGAGTCCGATCCCGCTGAGCCATGCTTTGTGGATGAAGAAGCGCGTCATGCGGAAGTGTTGCTACTACCGGCCTACCAGCGCAAGCGCGAGTCCGAGGGAGACAACGACATCGCTGTGCACGATCAGCGCGCCGTCAGCTCGGCGTCATGCCGAGGCTCATGGCGAGCACGCCGCCGTTCGCGTCATTTCTTCAGAAACGCGGCCAGCGCGTCGCGAAAGTCCGGAGTCGCGCGGCTCACCGCATTGACGTCCGCGCCCAGGCGTAGCCCTTCCTCGAAGGGCAGCCCGTCGAGCTGGTAGAGCTGTTGCTTCGTGAGGGCCAGCGCCGAGGTGCTCGTGGCCGTCAACCCGCGCAACAGGTCCCGCACGCTCCGGTCGAGCTCGGCATCATCGGAGACGCGGGAGATGAGCCCCAGGCCCGCGGCTTCGGTGGCTGAAAGCAGCCGCCCGGTGCTCGCGAGATCGAATGCCACCTTCTCACCAACCGAGCGGCGCAACATCGTCATGACGACCGCGGGGACGAAGCCGCGCTGCACCTCGGGGTAGCCGAACTGGGCGGACCGCGCCGCGAGCACGACGTCGCACGCCGTAGCGAGACCGCATCCGCCGGCTAAGGCGCGCCCCTGCACCACCGCGACGACCGGCTTCGGGAGCCGCCGCATGCGGATGAAGATCTCGACGAAGCGAAGGGTCGCGGCGCGGTTGACCGCGACGGCCCGGTCCACCGAGGCCAGGAGCTCGTGCAGGTCCATCCCGGCGCAGAAGTCCGGACCTGCGCCCCTGAGGACGACGACGCGCACCGTCGCGTCGAGATCGGCGCGCTCGAGCACTTCGAGCAGCCGCTCGATCATCGCGTCGTCAATGGCATTCCGCTTGTCCGCACGATTGAGCGTGGCGGTGAGGACGCCACCGTCCACCGTCTCGAGCACCCGCGTCGCGTCGGTCATGCGGGGACCTCGATTTCCATGCGGAGCAGCGCCGTGGAGAACACTTTGCCTTGCGCGTCGGTCTTGAGCGAGATCGTGCCGCCGCCGTCGAGCGCGCCGTGCAGCAGGAAATTGAGCGCGTGCAGGTTGGGAAGCTCGTAGCGTTCCACCGGTCCCTCGATCATGCCTTCGAAATGCCGCGCCACCTTCGCCGCCGTCACCTGAGCTACCAGAAGAGGGTAGTACTCCGGCTTGAGCGCGATGAGCCCGATGTTCGCCGTATCGCCCTTGTCTCCGGATCTCGCATGGGCGAGTTCGATGAGGCGCACCCGCCTCGGGTTCTTCTTCTCCGCGCGACCGCCTGACCGCCTGACCGTCTTCTTTCTCATACGTCTATGACCTCGACGCTCGGCTCGACCACGCGGCGGTCGATCAGCGCGGGCCAATAGGCCACGATCTCCTCGACTTTGGGCCGTCCCCCCGCGAACCCCGTCACGGTGGGTGGGCCGTTCAGGATGAGGGGCGCGATCTCCCGGGTGAATCGCTCGACCGGTGGCTTGCTCGTTGCCCGGACCCCAATGCGCAGCTGCACCTCGGGGATCTCCGCGACGTTCAACTCCGCGAGGGCGAGCGATCCGTGCGTCGCATCCACGCCGACGTACTCGGTGTGCACCGCTTCGAACTCGAGCCCGAGGGCGCTCAGCCGCTGCCGCAACACGCCATCCGCGGCGCGCGCCTTCTTGTAGGCGTCGGGCCAGGCGTACACGAGCGTCCCCACCGCCTTGAACCCGTACGAGTAGCCGACCGAGACCTTGAGCTTGTCGGTCGCGGGCTTTCCCTTCACCCCCGACACTCGGACTCTGTTGTCCCCCGCCTGCTCGAGCCGGATCGTCGTGAAGTCGGCCACACAATCCGGGGTGATGTACTCGGTCGGGTCGCCCAGCTCGTACACGAGCTGCTCGGTGACCCCCGCAACACTGATCCGCCCGCCCGTCCCGGGATGCTTGGTAATCTCGAACGACCCGTCGGCGTATCCCTCGACGATCGGGTACCCGACGTTCGCCAGATCGGGGATGTGCTCCCAATCGATGAGACAGTTGCCGCCGGTGCACTGCGCGCCGCACTCGATCGTGTGGCCCGCGACGGTGCCCGCCGCGAGGAGGTCCCAGGCGTCCGGTAGCCAGCCGAAGGCATGCATGAGCGGCGCGAGGGTCAGGCCCGTGTCGGTGACGCGTCCGGTGATCACGACGTCGGCGCCGCGACGCAGAGCATCGACCACGGGGCCCGCGCCCAGGTAGGCGTTGGCGGAGACGACGCGATCGCGCACGTCCGCGAGCGGGCGTCCAGTGTCGAGGTTCCGGAGCTCGTGTCCGCGCGCGGCGAGATCATCGAGTTGGTCGAGCAGGTCGTCTCCCGAGACGATGCCGAGACGCAGCTTTCCGCCGAGGCCGAGCGTGCGAGCCGTCTCCGCTACAGCCCGCGCGCAGGCGTGTGGGTTCACGCCGCCGGCGTTCGCGGTCACCTTGATGCGCCGTTCTACCAGCGCCGGCAGAATGCGCTCGAGCGTCGGGACGAAATCCCTGGCATACCCGAGCTTGGGGTCGCGCGCCTTCTGCTTTTGGAGGATGGACATCGTGACTTCGGCGAGATAATCCATCATGAGATAGTCGATGGGACCGCCGGTCACCTGGCGATAGGGCGCCTCGAGCCAATCACCCCAGAAGCCCTGCCCCGCCGCGATGCGAATCGGACCCCGGGCGGCCATCAGCGTCGCCCTGCGGGGACGGTGACACGGCGCACGGCATCGACCCCTCCCGCCGCGCCCGAGCGCACGCGCGTTTCGATGAGCGGCTCGAACCCTCCGGGGAGCGCGAGGGTGAGACCCGGCACGGCGGGCAGCGTGACCCGGCCTCCGGACACGACGGACACCGCGGTCTCACCACCCCGCGACTGTTCATAGGGGAGCAGGAACCGCACGCACACTCGCACCTCCCAGGGACGCGCGGCTGCCAGGCGCGCGAACGCCGGATACAGCTCGATCGAAAGCGGCCGTCCGGCGAGCGAGGGCGGCACGCGCATGCGCTGCCGGCCAAAGGCGTAGTTCAACGGACTCTCCGCGACCTGCTGTCCGGCCGAGTCGAACTCGGTCACGCCGAAGCCCGTCAGTCCGTTCCACAGGGGCGCCGGCAGCTCGACGTCGATGGTGACGCTCGCCGCCCACGCGGGCACAGGGACAGTGAGCGTTTCCGCCGCTGCGCCCTGTCCGGTGATGTCGTAAACGCGCTCGGCGCCGAGCAGGGCCCGCTTCGCGGTCCCCGTCATCGTGAGTGGACCGGGATTCGAGATTTCCAATCCGCCCCCGGCCTCGTTCAGCTCGAAAGGGGCAAGCTCGGCGCGCACGTTCGCCACCACACTCGAGAGCGGCGGAGCGGCTACATCCAGCTCATACACGCCGGGGAGGAGGTCCTCGGCGCGCACCAGGTAGCTCACGCTCCCGCGCGCCCGCTGCTCGAGCGGCGAGCGATCGGTCGCGCGAGACGGCTGCCCGCTCGGCTCATACAGCCGTACGGCGGCATGTGGCGGGACCGACTCGGGAAGGGTGACCGTCGCCCGGAGGGTTGCCCCGGTGCCCGGCACGCGCAAGAAGTACCGCTGCACGCGTCCGGCGCCCACCGTCCGGCCCGCGTCGGAGAGCGGCTTTGCGGCCAGGTCATAGGACACTACTACGGTGCTCACGAGAGCGAACAGGGGGCCGGCCAACGTGTCGCTCGGGTTGCGGGCGGTCACCGTCCCCGTGTAGACGCCGGGCGCGAGCCCGGGAGGGGGCGTGGTGCGAACGGGAATGACGGTCTCGAGCGCTCCGGCGGCGATGATCGCGGGCGCCGTGAGCCAGGGAACCGTGCTGCGCAGGAAGAATTGCGCCGCGCGTAACCCGGCTAGGTGCCGCACCCGGAAAACGTCCAGCGTGTCGGCCGTTGTGGCGGCGCCGTTGCGCCGAAAGGCGGCAGACCCGCCGCCGGTCGTGCGAACGAGGTAGGACGATCCCTGGTGCCCCGCCCCGAGCCAGCGGTACGCCGCTTCAAGCCGCGGCTCGCCCGCGCCCCGGTCGAGCGCCGTGGTGCCGGCGAAGGATATCGCGGAGGCGCGCAGCGCGGCGATGATCTCGGCGGCGCTCGAGGAGCGGCTTTCCTGCGCCATCGCCGACAGGAGACACGCCGCCAGTCCGGCCGCGTAGGGAGCGGCGACGCTGGTGCCGCGCTTCAGCTCCTCGCCCGCGGCAAATTTGGGCACCGTGGAGAACGCGAGCCCGGGGGCTAAAATGTCGGGCTTGCCGACCTCCCCTCCTCGCGCGCTCCACCACCCCATGACATCCTCGCTGCGCGGCGCCGGATCATCGAGGGGCCGCGCGAAAACGGCCGGCAGTGCCGCGCCGACCGACAAGACGAGATCGGCGGCCCCAGGTGAGCCGACGGTCGAAAGTCCGGGGCCGTCATTACCGGCCGCGACCGTGAAGACGACGCCGGGATGGCTCGCGAGAAACGCGTCCACGAGCGAGTCGAGCGTCGCTCGACCGTCGTGATCGGTGCCGATCGCGAAGCTCAGATTGAGCACCAGCCGCAGGCCGCGCTGCTCCGCGAAGCGCGCCGCATACGCGAGCGCCCGAGCGATGCTTCCCGTGACCGACATCCCGCCGCGCCCGTTGTCGGTGATCTTGAGGCCGAGGAGCTGCGCGCCGGGTGCGACGCCGTCGAACCCGGGGATCTCGAACAGGTCGTGTCCCGCGGCGACGCCCGCGACGTGCGTGCCGTGGCTCGCGTTGTCGAAT
>JBGPIJ010000136.1:0-8034 GCA_041484865.1 Gemmatimonadota bacterium | reverse complement strand
CCACGTCGTTGCGATAGCGGCGCCGAAACTCTGGCATCGTGCGCGCGTGAATCGATTCGATCACTTCGTTGATGAACTGCTCCGCGCCGAAGTACTGGAGGCGCGTCTCCGGGTTCTTCTGCAGGACCGCGTGCGCGATCGCCTGCATCAGGTGCGTCTTGCCGAGGCCGGTCGCGCCGTAGATGAACAGCGGGTTGTAGGTCTTGCCCGGGGCTTCCGCCACCGCGTGCGCGGCCGCGGCCGCGAGCTCGTTCGACTTGCCGATGACGAAGGTCTGGAAGGTGTAGCGGTCGTTGAGCGGCGTCGTGGAGACCCCGCTCTTCTCGCCCGGGGCGGTATCGCGTGGCGCCACGAAGAAATCCATCTGCGGTCGCCGCTGGCGATCTTCCTGGACGCGGAACACGACGGCCGTGGGTCGCCCGAAGACGCGCTCCGCGGCCCGCGCGAGTACGCCGGCGTGCTTCGACTCGTTCCACTCGACCGCGAACTGATCGGGTGCCCCGAGTATCAGGCGCCCGTCGTCCAGCGCGATCGGCTCGGCTGGCTCGAGCCAGGTGCGAACCGTCGCGTCCGGAAGTTCACGCCGCGCCTCGTCCAGCACGCGCTTCCAGGCTTCTTTTGTAGACTGCTCCATCGGTGATGTAAAAGGTGGGGGTGTAGCAGGGCGGCCCGAAGGTACGGCTCGCTTGTGGAAAAGTCAACCTTGACCGCCGCGCGGAACGCGAAGTAGGTTTCCCGCCTCACGAGAGGAATGTATGGGCCCGACTTATCGGCCGCGCAACCGGCGGCGAATCAACAGACACGGATTTCGCAAGCGGATGAAAGACGTGTGGGGGCGCGCGGTGTTGTCGCGGCGACGCAAGAAGGGGCGCAAGCGCCTCACGGTGCGGTTGCCGTCCAAGCACCGGAGTCGCTAACGGGCGAGCGGTTTCCGCGCCGCGTTCGGTTGAGGCGTGGCTCGGAGCTCACCGCCTGCTGGGAAGAAGGTCGTCGGTGGCGAACCCCGCACCTCGAGCTCGCATGGCGTGCCAATCACGCTCGCCGGCCGCGAGTCGGTCTGATTGTCCCTCGATTCCAGTTCACCGCGGTCGCGCGCAATCGCCTGCGCCGTCGCCTTCGAGAGCTGGTGCGACGCGACACGCTCGCACGGCTGCCGGCGATAGACTTCGTCATCAGGGCCAAACGCTCCGCGTACACCGCTCGATTCCAAGAGCTGCGCGCCGAGTTGACCGAAGGCGTGAGACGCGTTACATGAACCCGCTGCGCTGGCCACGGCTCATCGTCATGGGGTTGATTCGCCTCTACCAGTTGACGTTCGCCCATCTCATGTTCACGCAGTGTCGGTTCACTCCCTCGTGCTCGCACTACACGTACGAAGCGGTCGCACGGTACGGGGTCGTGAAGGGGACCTGGCTCGGCACGAAGCGCCTGGCTCGGTGTCACCCGTTCCATCCCGGCGGCTTCGACCCCGTACCCTGAGGCTCCGTCGTGGAACGTCGTGTCATTCTCGCCATCGTGTTGATGCTCATCGTCGCTGTTGTCCCGAGCGTCCTGTTTCCGCCCAAGAAACCGGCGGTCGGGCGGTCGGCCGGTCAGGCGGACACGAGTCGCGCCGTGCGCGAGAGCGTGGCGGCGCCCAAGATTGCCCCTGCGCTCCCCACCGCCGGACCGCCGAACCGCCGGACCGCCCCCGCGGAAACCGTCTGGGTGTCGTCGCCCCTCTACCGGCTCGGGTTCAGCACCCTGGGTGGCCGGCTCGTGCATGCGGAACTCCTTGCATTCAAGTCATTTGCGCTGGCCGACAGCGGCCGGCACGTGGACCTCGTGCTCCCCGGAGCCGCGTTCCTCGACCTACGCCTGATCGCGGGCGGGGACACGGTGGACCTCGCCGATTGGGCCTTCACGCCAACCGCCGACTCGCTCCGGATGTCGCGCGACAGCGCTCGACTCAGCTTCGTGGCCGAACGACAGGGCGCCCGCGTGACGATCGAGTATCTGTTCTCGCCTAGCGAATACCGGTTCGACGTCCGGGGGCGCGTCTTAGGGCTGGGCAGGACGGGAGCCGTCACGGTGGTGGGACTCGGGGACGGACTTCGGTCCGTCGAGGCGGACTCGAACGACGACTTCCACCACTACGCCATAGTGACTAAGGCGGGGAAGACCCAGAGCACGTCGTTCCAATCGCTCAAGGCGGGCGAGCAGAAGGTGTTCGATGGCCCGTTCGAGTGGGTCGGCGTCAAGTCGAAGTATTTCCTCTTGGCCGCGCTGACGCTCGACGACAATCGACCGAAATTCGCCGGGAGCATTGCCGCGGGCGGCCCCCGTACGGGCCGCGCCGCGAGCCGAGCCGCGGTCGCCGTGACGTTGCCCGTGGCCCCCGCGGGCGACTTCGCGTTTCAAGTGTACGCGGGTCCGCTCGAGTACCGGCGCCTCGCGAGCATCGGGCACGATCTCGACGACGCCAACCCCTACGGGGGAATCCTGCGCCCCGTCATCCAGCCGGTGTCGAGTTGGGTGGTGAACATCCTGCTGTGGATGCACGAGCGGCTGCACCTCGCCTACGGCTGGGTGCTCCTGACCTTCGGCATTCTCGTACGGGTGATCCTCTGGCCGCTCAACCAGCGTGCGATGGAGTCCAGCATTCGCATGCAGGCGGTGGCGCCGCTGATCAAGAGCACCCAGGAAAAGCACAAAGACGATCCCGAACGGCTGCAGCGCGAGACGATGAAGATCTACAAGGAGCACCAGGTGAACCCGCTCGGGGGATGCCTGCCGATGCTGTTGCCGATGCCGGTGCTGTTCGCCTTGTTCTTCGTGTTCGCCAACACGATCGAGTTCCGCGGTGTGCCGTTCCTATGGTTGCCCGACCTGTCGCGCGCCGATCCGTACTACATCATTCCGCTGCTGATGGGGATCTCGATGTTCGTGCTCTCGAAGGTCGGCCAGATGGGCACACCGCCGAACCCGCAGGCGACGATGATGCTGTACTTCATGCCGATCTTCATGACGGTGCTGTTCATGCGCTTCGCGTCGGGGTTGAACCTGTACTACGCCGCGTCGAACATCTTCAGCATCCCGCAGCAGTACATGATCGCGCAGCGCCGGCTGCAAAAGCAGCGGCGAGCGCGGCCGCCCGACAGCTGACCCGGGGGCCGAGGGAAGAGGGAAGGGGGAAGGGTGCTCTCCGATCCCATCGTGGCGCTCGCGACACCGCCAGGACGCTCCGCGATCGCCGTGCTCCGGCTGTCGGGGAGCGGCGTGGGGGCCCTGGCGGCGCGCTGCCTGCGGCCCGCTCCCCGCGAGCCGCGCCAGGTGGTGCGAACAGAGCTCCGGCATCCGGACACCGATGAGCTGATCGACGAGCCGCTCGCGGTGCGCTATGCCGCGCCGCGCTCCTATACCGGCGAAGACATGGTGGAGGTGTTCACCCACGGCGGCCTGCGCGTGCCGGGGGACGCGATCGCCGCATTCGTCGCGGCCGGCGCGCGGCCCGCCGCCGCCGGGGAGTTCACCCGCCGCGCGCTCGTGAACGGCAAGCTCGACCTGTTGCAGGCCGAGGCCACCGCCGACTTGATCGATGCGGCGTCGCCGGCCCAGCGGCGACGCGCCCTGCACCAGCTCGACCGCGGGCTGTCGGCGCGCTTGGAGGCGCTCCGCGGCGAGCTCCTCGAGCTGGAATCACTCCTCGCCTACGACATCGATTTTCCGGAAGAAGACGAAGGCCCGGTCAGCGACGAGCGCGTGCAGGGGGCGTGGCGCGTCGTGCGCGAGCGCATCGCGGATCTGCTGCGGACCGCGCCCGAGGGCGAACGGCTGCGCGAGGGGGCGCTGCTGGTGATCGCCGGGCCTCCCAACGCGGGCAAGTCGTCGCTGTTCAACGCGCTCCTCGGGCACGAACGCGCCATCGTTACCGAGATCCCCGGGACGACGCGGGACGCGATTGAAGCATCCGCCGTCCTCGAGGGGTTGCCGTTCCGGCTCGTCGACACGGCGGGGCTGCGGGAGAGCGCGGACCGGGTGGAGCGCCTCGGCATCGAGGTGAGCCGGAAGTATCTCGGGGCGGCGGACCTGATTCTCTATTGCGAAGCAATCGGGGAAGGGGGAAGCGGGAAGGGGGAAGGGTATGCGAAAACCGCGTTTCTCGCGGAGTGCACGGCCCCCGTGGTCATGGTTCTCACCAAGGCCGACTTACCCTTCCCCCTTCCCGCTTCCCCCTTCCCCAGCGTTTCGGCCCTGACCGGCGCCGGCCTCCCCGCGCTCAAGCGGAAGCTCGCGGAGGTCGGCTTCGGGCGATTGCTCGCGCTCGGGGACGTCGAACCGGTGGTCACCCGCGCGCGACACCGCACCGCGCTCGAGCGCGCGCTCCTCGAGGTCGACGCGTTTCAGGCGGCACGGGCCGCGGGCGTCGAGCCGGTGGCCGCCGCGACGCATCTCCGAGCGGCTGTTGGCGCGCTGGAGGACCTGATCGGCGTCGTCACGCCGGACGACGTGCTCGAGCGCGTGTTCGCGACCTTCTGCGTCGGCAAGTAGCCGCATCCCGCGCCGCGACCTATGTTCGTCAACAGCGCGCGCCGCCCGGGCGTACGCAGCAAGACACGCAGGAGGACAAAGCCTTGATGGATTCCCAGCCTGGTCGCGCGTCCGCGCTGCGCTCCCCCGAGCGCTGGCTCGCGGTGTTGCGCATCGCCATCGGCGTCTGGTTCGCGAAGGCGCTGTTCACGAAGCTGAGCGTGACGCTGCTGTGGGGTTTTCTTCCAGTACCCACCGCGTCGGAGCGTTGGATGCACGTGATGCCGACCCTGCTCGGCAAGTACGCCGAAGGGAATCCGGTGGGTTTCTTTCGGGACTTCCTCACGCAAACGGTGCTGCCCCACAGCCGACTGTTTGCGCAGCTTACGGCCTACGGCGAAGCCGCCGTCGGCACTGGGCTCGTGCTGGGATTGCTCACCCCGTTCGCCGCCGGGGTGGGGCTCTTCCTGGTGCTCAACTACTTCCTCGCCGTACAGTGGCAGGGCTCGTCCCAGCAGGGATTTCACTACGTCCTGGCGGTGAGCCTCATCGTGATTCTGGCGACAGGCGCGGGGCAGTGGTGGGGTCTGGATGGGTGGCTCCGGGCCCGCCGCGACGCCCCCACGGGCCCTCAGGGGACGTAGACGAGGTCGTATGGTCGCTCGCCCACGGGGACCGTGGCGACGACCTTCCGTGATTCCGTGTCGATCACCGATACCGCGTTCGCCTTTCCGTCGGCTGTGTACAGCCGGCGGCCGTCGGGCGACAGCGCGATCCCCCAGGGCCGCGCTCCGACGGGAATGAGCGCGAGGGTGGTGTCATGGATCGCGTCGATCACGCGCACGCTCGCGGCGGCCCCTTCGGTGATGTACGCGGTCCGCCCGTCCGCGCTGAACGCGACCCGCACCGGCTTCGTCTTGCCATCTCCGAGGGAGAACCGTTCGACGACGCTATCCTTGGCGCCGTCGATCACGCTGACGTCCCCCGCCGCTTCCGCGGTCACGTAGGCGCGGCGTCCGTCCGGCATGAAGCGGATGGTTCGGGGGTTGTTGCTCACCATGATCGTCCGCAGGACGCGCCCGCTCGCGGCGTCCAAGACGGTGACGTTGCCGTTCGTCTCCGCGGTGACGTAGACCTTCGCCCCGTCCGGGCTGAGGGCGATGCCCTCCGGCTCGACGCCGACATCCGCCAGGAAGACTACCCGCCCCGTGCCGAGGTCGATCGCGCTCGCCTTGGCGATCTCTTCATTGGACATGTAGACGGTCCGTCCGTCCGGGCTCAACGCCAGGAGCTCGGGATCGGAATCGGTGGGAATCGTCTTCAGCAGCTGTCGCGCTGCGACGTCGATCACGCCGATCGCATTGTCCTCACCCAGCGCGACGTACACCCTCGTCCCGTCAGGGCTCACGACCAGGCCGCGCGGCCGCTTGCCGACGGGAATGGTGGCGACCACGCTGTCGGTGCGCGTGGAGATCACCGACACGGTGTTGCTCTTCTCGTTGCTGACGTAGAGCGTGGGATCACCGCCAGCCGGGGGAAGGCGGGCCTGATCCACGTGCAGCGCCTTGTCGAGTCCGCGGATCGCCGCGGTGCCGCGGGCGGCTCGGAGGTCGGCGCCTGTCAGGTCGGCGCCGGTGAGATCGGCGTTCGTGAGGTCCGCGCCGGTGAAGACGGCGCGGGTGAGGTTCGCCTTGCGAAGATTCGCGGCGCGGAGGTCCGCGCCGGTGAAATCCGCGTCACTCGCGTCGCTCCGCATCACCCCCATCGGCTGGTTGCCGGGGTCCGCGCCCATGTTGGCGCCGGCGAGGGTGGCGTGCTGAAAGTTCGCATGGGCGAGGGCGCCCAGGAGGCGGGCGTTGCGCAGGTCGGCGCCGGAGAGATCGGCGCCGGTCGCGATCGCGCCGAACAGGCTCGCGCCTTCCAAACGGGCCCTCCGCAGGTCGATCCGATACAGGACCGACATGTCGAGGTTCGCGTCGCTCAAGTCCGCGTCGCTCGCCACCGCATCGCTCAGGGTGGCCGCGAACAGCTGCGCGCGTGACAGGTTGGTGTGCGAGAGCTGAGCATGCGACAGGTCCGCCCGCTGGAAATCCACTCCCGAAAGGTCGAGTCCCGACAGATCCCGCCCCACGAAACTCGGCCGGGTCGGTGGCGTGGCTCGGGCGATCGTCGCCAGGACGTCGGCGCGGGTGAGGCGCTGCGCCGCCGCTCCCTCCGCGGGATCGTGCGCGATCAGCCGGCGCGACAACGCGGTCATCGCCTGGGGCAGCAGAGTGGTGATGTCGCCCTTGATCTCGAATTGCTCGCGCTCGAGCGCCCGTCCCGCGCGCACCTCGACCAGCGTTGCGTCCAGGAACCAGATCAGGTTGCTGAGCTTGCTCACGCGCCCTGTCACCACGCGTGCCGCGCCGAGCGCGCGGCCGAGCTGTACTGCACAGGCCACATCGTTGCAGTCCCCAGGCGTGGTGCCGGCGGCGGCGAGGGCCGCCGTCACGTTCGCGGCGGGGAGCGGCGTGTAGCGACCGCTCTCGGCGAAGCGGGCGGCGAGCCATGCCTCCGGACTCTTCCCGCTCGCCACGAGGCGCGCGCGAACCCCGGCGGCATCCGCGGCGCCGCTCGCGTCATTCGCCACGAACTCGACGACGGCGACCGTGAGGTCGGGTGGGGCGGGGTCGGGAAGCTGCGCCATGACGACGCCCCGCGCCGCGATGACGGCGAGCAGTGCTCCGAGGATCCGCATCATGGCTTGTCTACGTCCGAGGTCCGATGCGGCCGGCCCGGCGGCAGGCTGCCGGCGCTGCGTGCCTTCACGTACTGGTGCAGTTGCTCGATCTGGGTGCTGTTGAGCAGCGTCTTCCAGCTCGGCATCCCTTTCGAGACGCGGCCCTCGAGAGCCGTTTGAAGGAAGATGTCGTGCGTCACGCTCCCCTCGGGGCCGACCGAGTGGCGGAGATCGGGGGCGAGTTGGCCGCCGAACGCGTCCGTCCCGTGACAGCGGTAGCAGTATACGTGGAACCATTTCCATCCTTGGTACACGTCGTCCGACACGAGCATGCTGTCGCGCGCGACGGCCGCGGCCGGCGCCGGAGCCGGAGCGGCAAGCGGAGGCGCGGCGGGGCGCGGAGCCTGCACGGGGATACTGTACTCGTTCAGCACGCTCGAGATCTCCGGGCGATGGCGCGCGATGGCCGAATCGAGTCGCGCGGCAAGCTCCTTATCCCGATGCCGGACGCCCATCGCCATGTCGAACGCGAAGATCATCCCCGAGGGGGGATCGGAGTCGGGGAGCGCGACGAGCGTCAACGGGACCGGCTCGCGCTTGGCCCAATAGCCGGCGATGGGGCCCCACACGATCGCCACATCGACGCTGTCCTTAACGACCGCGTCCATGATGTCCTCGGGATGGTCGCGCTCGGCCCCGAGAAAGTTGTAGAAGCCGATCAGATTGCCTACGACGCCGCGCGAGCTGAGCGCGTGGGCTGGCGGGGTGTGGGTGTAGTCGTAGCCGATGAGATTGACGCCGAT
>JBGPIJ010000135.1:0-8037 GCA_041484865.1 Gemmatimonadota bacterium | reverse complement strand
CGCGAGGCGATACACGTTCGCCTCGCGCGCCCGGAAGTCCCCGCCCTTGATCGTGTCATGGAACAGCCGGAACACCGAGTCGCCGTCGTTCTGATAGTTCTTGGCCGCATTGATGCCGCCTTGCGCGGCAATCGAGTGCGCGCGCCGCGCCGAATCCTGGAAGCAGAAGCAGGAGACCTCGTACCCGAGCTCCGCGAGCGACGCGGCGGCGGACGCGCCGGCGAGCCCCGAGCCCACGACGATGATCTGGTGCTTCGGCCGGTTCGCGGGCGCCACCAGCCGGATCGCGGAGCGGTGCTGGGTCCAGGCCCGCTCGAGGGCGCCTGCGGGAACCGCGGAGTCGAGCTTCACGGCTCCGCCCTCACCGCAGCATGCCGGCGAGTACGGCCACCGGAATTGTGATGTAGCCCCCGGCGATCGCGGCCGCGATCACGGCGGCCGTCCCGCGCCGCCACTGCACCGTCGGCGGGCGGTTCAGGCCCAGGGTCTGAAACGCGCTCCAGAGCCCGTGGTAGAGATGGAGGCCGAGCGCGCCCATCGCGGTGATGTAGACCGCGGCGATGGGCCAGGCCCGGAAGCTCGCGAGCACGTTGTGGTAGACGTTGCCGGGAATGAAGCTCGGGTTGGTCCGGCCGAGTGTGAAGTCCAGCACGTGATAGATCACGTACAGCAGAATCAGGACGCCCCCCCAGCGCATGGTCCGCGCCCCGTAGGTCGTCTCGTCGCTCGTCAGGGAGCGATACGCGATCGGACGCGCCGCCCAGCTCGCCTGGGTGACCGCAGCGGCCGCCCAGACATGGGCCGCCAGCGCGGCCAGGAGGACGATCCGGATCGCCCACAACAGCTGCCCGGTCGCAAAGAAGGGCGCGCCCAACCCTCGCAGACCCGCGGCGTATGCGTTGAACTTCTCCGGCCCTTCGAAGACCTTCAGGTTGCCGAGCAGGTGTCCGACGACGAAAATGAACAACACGAGCCCACTCACGGCCATGATGATCTTCTTGCCGATCAAGGAGCGCGAGAGGACCAGCAGCCGGCGCATGGAGGCTCCGGAGGGAGTGGGGCGCGTGCAACGGGGATCATGATACCTGGAAATCACCCTTCATCACAAGGAGGAAACATGGCGTTCTCCACGCCGCTCGTGGTCACGACGACGTTCGACGTGCAGGGCAGGCGGATCCGCGAGTACAAGGGAGTGGTCCGCGGGATCACCGTCCGAGCGCCGACGATCTCCCAGGGGATTCTCGGTGGGTTGAAAGCAATCGTCGGCGGTCAGATCGGCGCTTACACCGAGATGTGCGAGCAGGCGCGCCAGGTAGCCTACGATCGCATGGTCGAGCACGCCCGCCAGATGGGCGCGAACGGGATCGTCGGCGTGAGCTACGACGCCGCCGAGGTGGCCTCGCGGGCGTCGGCCACCGAAGTGCTGTGCTATGGCACCGCTGTTGTTCTCGAATAGCGCGCCGCCCGGAGCAGAGCCGACCGTGGTGATCGTCGGCGCCGGATTCGGCGGCCTGCGCGCCGCGCGGGTCCTGCGGCGTACGCCCGTGCGCGTCGTGCTCCTCGACCGGCATAACTACCATCTATTCCAGCCGCTCCTATACCAAGTGGCCACGGCCGGCCTCGAGCCCAGTGACATCGCTCGCCCGGTGCGCGCCATCTTGCGCGGGCAGCCGCGCTTCGAGTTCCGTATGACGGAGGTGACCGGCCTGGATGGGTCGGGCCGTCGCGTGCTCACGACCGACGGCCCCGTGCCCTACGACTTCCTGATCCTCGCCCTGGGGGGCGAGACGAACTATTTCGGCATGGCGAACATCCAGCAACGGGCGTTCGGCCTCAAGGATACGAACGACGCCGTGACGATCCGCAATCAGGTGCTGCGCTGCTTCGAACGCGCGGTACTCGAATCCGATCCCGAGCGGCGCCGCGCGCTCCTCACATTCGTCATCGTGGGAGGAGGGCCGACGGGCGTCGAGATGGCGGGGGCTCTCTCCGAGCTGACCCGCCTGGTGCTCGGAAAGGACTATCCGGGCTTTCGACCGCAGGATGTGCGCATCGAGCTGCTCGAGGCGACGGATCGGCTGCTCGCCACGATGCCGGAGCGCCTCAGCGCGGCCGCGGCGCGCACCCTGCTCCGCAAACAGGTCAACGTACGGTTCGGGGCGGTGGTCGAGGACTACGAAGGCGATCACGTCCGCTTGCGCGGCGGGGACCTGATTCCCGCCGGGACACTGATCTGGGCGGCCGGGGTGCGGGCGGCCGCGATCGCCGGGCGGCTGGGCCTACCCACCGCGCGTCAGGGCCGGATCGCGGTGGACCCCACGCTGCGGGTGACCGGATGGAACGACGTCTACGCAATCGGGGACGCCGCGTATCTCGAGCACGATGGGCAACCCCTGCCGATGCTCGCGCCTGTGGCGTTGCAGATGGCGGAGACCGCCGCGACGAACGTCGCGCGGCGGGTTCGGGGGAAGGCGGCGCTGGTGTTTCGGTATCGCGATCCCGGAACCCTCGCCACCATCGGCCGCAACGCGGCGGTGGCCTACATTCGCGGGATCATGTTCACGGGGTTCGTCGCGTGGGTGGTGTGGCTCGTCGTGCACATCATGCAGCTGATCGGGTTCCGCAACAAACTGTTCGTGCTGCTGAACTGGGCGTGGGATTACTTCCTGTACGAGCGGGCCGCGCGGCTCATCTCCGCCGAGTGACGCGCGGGGCGGCGCGCGGCAGTCGGGAGCGGACGCGGCGCGCCACGCCATTCCACCCGCACTGGAGGCACCAGCGGCGCTCCACCATCGGGAGCACCTTCTTCAAGAACCGATTCTGAATCAGCGTCATCTCCACCTGGCAGCGAGGGCAGAGGGTTCCCCGCGGCAGCAGCAGGTACACGACGGCGAGGACGATCGCGAACCGCATCAGCACGGTCACGAAGAGCACCAGCACGATCAGCCATTCGGCCTTCGTCATCCCGATGCCCTTCCGTCGATCGGCTTCCGCGCCCCGGCCTCGGCTACGAACTCGATGACCCGTTGCTCCAAATGTCGGAGCTCGATCGGCTTCACCAGCACCCGTTCCCGCGGTACCGGGGCGCTCCCAGGTTCGGCCAGCTGCGACACATCCCCCGAGAGAAACAGCACCCGCGCCGCGAGATCGGGACGCTTCGCCTCGAGCTCGGCGAACAGCTCGGTGCCGCTCATCCGCGGCATCTGCAGGTCGGCGACGATGACGTCGGCGGAGTGCCGCTCGAGCCAGGCCAGCGCCTCGATCCCGTCCCCAGCGTCTGCAACCTCCGCACCACGCCGTTTCAGGAACTTGACCAAGGGACCGCGCACGCCTGCCTCGTCGTCCACAACCAGGATGCGGACGCCCGTCAGGCTGCCCGGTGGCCGCGGGCTGTCTCCAGCGACCGGGGGCGGCCCCGCGTTCGCCGTGGTTGGACTGCCCTCGGGGAGCGTCATCCTGAACCGTGCCCCGCCGCCCCCGCCGGACGACAACTCGAGATCCCCTCCCGCCTCCCGCGCGATCTGACGAGAGATGTAGAGGCCGAGGCCCGTCCCGCGGCGCCCCTTCGTCGACGCGAACGGGCGGAACAGCCGCTCGAGGACATCCGGCGGCACGCCCGGACCGTTGTCCCCGACGGCGACCGACACGGTGCCGTTTTCGACCCAGGAATCGACGGTCAGGCGCCGCGGCGGCTTGATGGTGCGCAGCGCGTCGATGGCGTTTGCGATCAGGTTGACGAGCACCTGCTCGAACCGAATGGCGTCGCCCTCGACCGGGGGAAGGCCCGGATCGAGGTGTCCCCCCACGGTGATTTCGTCCACTCCGAACCGGTACGACACGAGATCGAGCGCGCCTCGGACCACGTCGTTGAGGTTGACCTTCTCCACATGGCGCTCGGTCGCCTGCACGAATCGCAGCAGACCGCGCAGCAGTTTGGTGGCGCGCAGCGCCTGGCGCAGCACCTGTTGCATCTCCTCACGCTGGTCCGGCGAGATGCCCGGATCGGCGACGCGGTTCTCCGCGTGCGCGGCGATGGCCATCAGAGGGTTATTGACCTCATGGGCGACGCCGGCGAGCAGCTCCCCGGCGGCCGCAAAACGCCCTTGCTCCTCAGCCCGGTTGCGGAGCACGCGGGTCATCTCGTTGAAATGCGCCGCAAGCCGGCCCGTTTCGTCCATGCGGAGGATGGGGATCTGCGAGTTCAGATCCCCTTCGGAGATGCGCGCCAGGCCCGCCTCGAGGGCACCGAGCGGCTGCCAGATCCGGCGCCGCAGCGTGAGCAGTCCGAGCCAGGTCAAGAGCACGCCGACGGCGAGCCACAGCGTCAGGTCGCGCAGGACTCCCGTCGTTGCCGTTCCGGCTGCACCCTCGCGGGCGAGCAGGTCTGCCTGACCGAGCTGTGCGACACGGAACGCCTGCTCCTCCGCCCCCCGGCTCAGGGAGTCGACGGGTGCGAGCCGTTCAGCAGCGGCCGCCCGCGCGCCCGCGCCGATCAGCGCGCCCGTCTCCTCCAACATCGCCGCGATCCGCGCCAACTGCGAGTCCGCCCGAGCGATCTCCGCGCGCAGTGCGCTGGGAACGGCGGACGCATCGAACGAGGACCTGCGGGTTTGCGCGGCGACCATGGCAATGGAATCGAGCATCACGGGGGAAGGAGCGCGGCGAGACGTCAGCACCCGCCGCGCCAGCTCGCGCGCGCGATCCGCCGCGTCGCTGCGTCGCGTGAGGTCTTCCACCGCGCCGACGACCGCCTGCGTGCCGCGCGCCAATGTGGACGCCGCTCCGCCGATACGGAAGAACAGATAGATGGGGAGGGCGCCCGCGTACAACGCCGCCGCGAGAAACAGCAGAAGCAGGAGGGTGCGTAGACTCAGCCCGCGCGGGAGCGCGGGAAACCGCTGGGGCGCGAAACTCATGCGACTGGCCTTCACAATCTCGCGTTCCGCCCCGCGGCGCGCAAACGGATCCAGCCCATCCTCTAGCCGCCGGTCGCGCGTCCCGGCTATGTTGAGTGCCTCACCGCAATGCTCTCACTCCCGGTTCGGTTGACGACGCTGGCGGTTCTGGCGCTGCAAATCTGGCCGCCGGAGCGTGCGAGCGCGCAGAGGGCGCATTCGCCCGCCGCCGCGGCGGAAACGATCTTCGAGGCGCGGCTGCTCGCGATTGCGGACACGACGAGCGCCCGGCTCCTCACCCACGATCTGAGCGCGCGTCCGCACATGGCCGGCACGGCGGCGCAAGCCGAGACGCGGGATTACACCCTCGCCCGGATGCGATCGTCTGGTCTCGAGACATGGACCAAGACGTACACCGTGTACATCCCCCAGCCGGATACCATCGCCGCGTGGCTCCTCGAAGGACCCGCCGGCGTGCCGCGCCCGCTGCGGTTGGATGAGCCGCCGCTCGGCCCCTCCGTCCCGGCCTTCAACGCCTACACGGGCGACGGCGACGTCACAGCCGATCTCGTGTACGTCAACTATGGGCTGATCAGGGATTATCAGACGCTCGATTCGCTCGGCGTGAGCGTTCGGGGCAAGATCGCCGTCGCGCGCTACGGTCGCTCGTTCCGCGGCATCAAGGCGCGTGAGGCGGAGCGCCGCGGGGCCGTGGGCCTGATCCTCTACTCCGACCCGCAGGACGATGGGTACGTGCGGGGCGACGTGTATCCGGACGGGCCGATGCGTCCGGCCGACGGCGTGCAACGCGGCAGCGTGATGATCTCGAACGGGGATCCCACGACCCCCGGGTGGGCATCCGTCCCGACGGCGCGCCGCCTTCCCGCGGAGTCGCTTGCGGTGCCGCGCATTCCCGTGATCCCGATGGGATACGGCAACGCGGGACGACTGCTGTCGCTCCTCGGGGGCCCCGCCGTCCCGGACAGCTGGCAGGGCGGCTTACCCTTCCACTATCACGCAGGCGCGGGCCCGCAGCGCGTGCGCCTGAAGGTGGTCACCGAGCGCGGCGCACGCGCGTTGCACCCGATCTGGGACACGTTCGGGATGATCCGCGGCACGACCTATCCCGACGAGTGGGTGGTCCTGGGCGCGCACCGCGACGCGTGGTGCCCCGGCGCGTCCGACAACGTGAGCGGCGTCGTCACCGTCCTCGAGACGGCCCGCGCCTTTGGCGAGCTCGCGCGCCGCGGCATGCGGCCGGCCCGCACCGTGATCTTCGCCACCTGGGACGCGGAGGAGTGGGGACTCATCGGCTCGACCGAGTGGGTGGAAGAGCTCGAGGATTCCGTGCAGGCGCGCGTCGTCGCGTACATCAACGAGGACGACGTGACGTCCGGACCTCATTTTACGGCGTCCGCATCACCGTCGCTCAAACCATTCGTGCGGGACCTCGCCCGGGCCGTGTCCGATCCTCAGGGCCGCGGCACGGTCTACGACGCCTGGCAGATGCAGGTGTCCGGGGACACGTCCGTGCTTCAGTTCGACGATCTCGGCGGAGGATCGGATTTCGCCGGCTTCACGCACCACCTCGGCGTCGCATCGCTCGGCGTCGGCTTCGAGGGCCAGAGCGGCGTCTATCACTCGATGTTTGACAACGAGGATTGGATGGCGCGCTTCGGCGATCCCGGCTACCGCGAGCATCGCGCCGTCACGCAGCTCGTCAGTCTCGCCACCGCGCGGTTCGCGAACGCCACCATCCTGCCGTTCGACTACGCCGCCTTCGCGAGCGAGATGATCGCCCTCGAATCACGGGTCGACAGCGGGCTCGCACGGCGGCGCTGGCGCGAGTCGACCGCGGAGCTGAAGGCCGCGTGGGCGCGATTCGGCGCCGCCGCCCGCGCGTTCGCGGCGGCCGAGGACAGCGCCCTCGCGCGCGGCATCGATCCGACGCGCGCCGCCCGCGTCAACCATTGGTTGATGCAGGTGGAGCGCCGCTTCACGCGCCCGCAGGGCCTCGCCACCCGGCCCTGGTATCGCAGCCTGGAATTCGCTTCGGACCTGGACAACGGCTACTCCACCATGGCGTTTCCGTCGGTCAACGAAGCGATTCGCTACGGGAGTCCGGGAACCGTCGACCGCGAGCTCGCGGATCTCACGGCGCACGTCGCGGCGGCCCACGACGCCCTGACGCAGGCGAGCGCGGCGTTGCGCTAGCATCTCCGCACGCCGCAGCACACATTTGCTCTTCCAGCGGAAGGAGCCCCGGATGGTCGCCGATGCCAGCGAGCGGATGAGGATCGCGATCTACTACGCCGCTTGGGTCATCGTGTGCGCGGCGGTCGCGGGACTCACGATCGCGCTGATCCACACCTGGTTCTTCAGCTACATCCCCAATCGCTCCGGGTTGCTGCAAACGCTGTTCGGCGACGCGGTGACCGCGCTCGCGATCGCCGCGGGGCAGGGAGCGGTCGCGCTGGTGGGGGGCCGCACCCTCGCGCATTTCGGCCGTGTGCTCCGGGGCACGGTGCTCTTGGGCCTGCTCGTCGGTCTGTTCGATTTCGCCCTCTATTTCGTCCAGATGGCGGCGCCCCGGACCGAGCTGGGCTGGCCCATCGACATCACCATCCTCGTGCTCGCCACGATCGCCATCACCTTCTTCGGCTCGGCGCCCGCCTCCGGCGACACCCCCCCGTCCTGACCAGCAGCGGGCAGCGCGGACCAGATGACAACGCCCACGGCCCGATTGTCGTCGCAGAAGGCGCCGACCTCGCCGGGAGGGTGGCCGCGTGGGTGGCGGACGCCATCGAGACGGCCGTCCAAGCGCGCGGCAGTTGCGCCATCGGGCTGTCAGGCGGGGAGACTCCGCGGCCTGTGTACCAGGAGCTCGCGTCGCACTGGACGGATCGCATCCCTTGGGGCAGCGTGCGGGTGTTCTTCAGCGACGAGCGCGCCGTCCCGCCCGATCATCCCGACAGCAACTATCACATGGCGCGCGAGACGCTGCTCGCCCACGTCCCCGTACCATCGGGCCAGGTTCATCGGATGGAGGCCGAGCGTTCGGACCTCGCGGCCGCGGCGGCGGACTATGAGCGGATTCTCTCTCATCCCCTCGATCTCCTGCTGCTGGGCATGGGAGCGGATG
>JBGPIJ010000134.1:0-8076 GCA_041484865.1 Gemmatimonadota bacterium | reverse complement strand
CGGCAAGCAGCACCCGGGTGTAGGGTGGCGGGCTCACCGGAATCGAGGGGGCGGTCAGGAAGTCCACCCAGCCAGCTTCGTTCGCGACGACGGCAATCGTGCCGGCGGGGTTGAACGCGATGCGCCGCACCGTGCCGTCGACCACGAACGAATCGACCTTGGCGTGCGTGACGGGATCGAACACCTGCACCTGGCCTCCCGTGAGCGTGGTCACGTACAGCCGCCCGTCGGCGGGGCTTTGGGCCAGTCCAAATCCCAGTCCCGCAATCGGAACGGCGGTGCCGGTGTTGCTCGGGATATCCCAGAACTGGAGAGATCCGTTCTGATTCGCGATGTAGAGCTGCGTCTTTGACGGCGCGACGACAATCCCCTGAGGCTGACCGCCGACGGGGAAGATCCGCTGTACGGAGTCTCGCTTGATGTTGATCTCGGTCACGATTCCGACGTCCCGCGTGCTCACGTAGAGCATCGAGTCGCAGACTGCCATACCGTTGGCAATGGACGGAACGGAGAGCCGCCACCTGATCGTCCCGGCCGGGATGCTTAGGCCGGAGCTGATTCCGAACAGGCTGTCTGCGGTCGTGGTGACGTACACGTCGTCTCCCGGAACGACGAGTACGGCGAATGGGTTGCCCGAGACGGGGATCGTCGCCGTCTGGACGCCTGCCGCCACGTCGATCACGCCGACGTTCTGAGAGAACTGGTTCGTGACGTAGGCTTGGTTTCCATTGGTGCTAAACGCCACTTCGGTCGGGAGGGCACCTACCGCGACTCTCGTCGCGAATGTCATAGTCGGGAGCGTGGCGACCGCGAGCGTGTTGCTATCGAGTTGTGAAACGTATGCCACGCCCTTCGAGGACACCGCCGCGCTGTAGGGTCTGTCGCCCAGGGGTACTCGGGTCGTGGCTTGAAGCTTGAGGGTGCTTCCGGACGTGGTTCCGACTCCGCAGGAGGTGGCTGCCGTCTGCGGGGGGCGGTTGAGCTGCTACATGCGAGGGCTGCACAGAGTGCCACCGGGGTCAGCGCCGCTAAACGGTCCAGTCTCACGTGGGCACCCTGGGCGAGTTGTCTCTGTATGCTACGGCAGCCGGCGGCCATCCGTTGGATTGCGTAACTGCTCGACGTCGCGCTCGAGCGCCCGCAGCTCGTCCCGCATCCCCGCGACGAGCTCGCCTACGAATCCGAATCCGAAGAGAATCAGTCCCGAGAGCACCAGCAGCATGATGAGGTTCAGGAGCGGCCGGAACCCCTGCCCGAAGACGTAGCGCTCGATCAGCGCGTACACGCCGACCAGGACTCCGAAGCAGCACAACACTGCGCCCGACACGCCGAAGAACAGCATCGGTTTACGGCCGAAGCGGAGCTGGAACCAGACGGAGAGGAGGTCGAGCACGCCCACCGGGATGCGCGAGATGCCGAATTTCGACTTGCCGGCCCGCCGTGGGTGCAGCGGGATGGGGCGCTCGACCAGGCGGAAGCCCTGCGCGGCGGCGAGGACGACCATGAACCGGTGCCAGTCGGGCCGGGTGGGCACCGCCTCCATCACCTCGCGCCGGTACGCCTTCACGGAGTTGAGGTCCGTGACCTGCACGCCGAAGAGCCAGCGGCACAGGGTATTGTAGACCCAGGACACGAAGCGCTTCTCATAGCGGCCCTGCTTGGTGCCGGTCACGAGGTCCGCGGTCCCCGCCAGGATCGGCTCGACCAGGGTGGGCAGGTCGGTGGGGCTGTACTGCAGGTCCGCGGGATAGAACGCCATGACCCGGCCGCGCGCCACGTCGGTCGCCGACTTGAGGGCATCCGCAATTCCGCGCCGCTGGCGGTGCGCGACTACGCGCAGAAACGCGTGCGTCGCGGCGAGCTGTTGCAGCACGGCGGCGGAGCCGTCGGTGCTGCCGTCGTCCACAACGATCACCTCACAGGCATACGGCAGCGGGAGCAGGGCGTCGCGCATCTGCCGCACCAGCTCGGGCAGATTGTCGACTTCGTTGTTCGCGGGGATGAGGACGCTGACTTCGGGCACGGTGGCCGGCGTCGCCAGGCTCATAGGCGCTTGCGCATCCGCGCCGGCAGGATGCCGAGCTGGTCGCGATACTTGGCGACCGTGCGGCGCGCGATCTTGACCCCCTTCTGATCGAACAACTCGACGATATGCTGGTCGGTGAGCGGGTTCTTGGGGTCCTCGTCGGCGACGAGCTTCTCGATCTGCGCCTTGATGGAGCGGGCGCTGGCGTCCTCGCCCGTCGTCGTCGTGAGCCCGCTCGAGAAGAAGAACTTGAGCGGCAGGAGGCCGCGCGGCGTCTGAACGTACTTCTCGTTCGTGACGCGGCTGACCGTGCTCTCGTGCATGTTGATCACGTCGGCCACTTCGCGCAGCGTGAGCGGCTTGAGGTACTCGACCCCCTTCTCGAAGAACTCGCGCTGCCGGTCTACGATGAAGTTCATCACCTTGAGCATCGTCTGCCGGCGCTGCTCGATGGCCTGGATCATCCAATGCGCGCTGTTCAGGCGCTGGTTGATGAACTCCTTGTTCTCTGCGTCGTATTTCTTCTTGTCCCGGGCGATCTCCTGATAGATCTTGGAGATGCGCAGGCGCGGCAGACCGCCGTCGTTGAGAAAGACGTGATACTCCCCGTCGATCTTGTCCACGATGAGATCGGGGATGATGTACGCCTCGGAGGCGGTGGAGTACTGTAGCCCGGGCTTGGGATCGAGCTTGGCGAGGTCGTCCGCCACGCGCTGCACGTCGGACGGCTCGAGTCCGAATCGTTTGCCCAGCTCGCTCCAGCGATGGCCCTTCAGGTCGTCCCAGGCTTCTTTCACCAGGCGATACACGAGCGTGTCGGTCTTCTGCTGGTCCTCGAGCTGCAGCAGCACGCACTCGCGCAGATCGCGCGCTCCCACGCCCGGCGGATCGAGCTGCTGAATGATGCGCAACATCTCCTCGGCCTCGGCCGGGGTATAGGGTTCGACCGTCAGGGCCTCCGGCGGCCCGTCGCCGTTGTCCTCGCCCGCGCGCCGCGCGTACTCCTCAAGCAGTCGGTTGGCGCCCTGTACGATCTCCTCGAGGGTGGCGCCCAGATAGCCGTCGTCCGCGATGTTACCGAGGAACTCCGCGCCGAGCAGCTGCTGGCGCGCCGTCAGATTGAGCATCTGCACCTGCTCGCGCAGGTAGTCGATGAGGTGCTTGGTCTCGACGGTGACGGGCTCGATGTACTCCATGGCGCCGGAGAGATCGCGGGCCGGGGCGCCGAGGTCGCTGCCGTCGTCGAGCAGGATGTCTTCCCAGTTGGGCTCGTCGTCCCCCGTCTTCTCGGGCTCGGTCTTCTCCTCGGGGGCGGGGACCTCGACCTCGTCCTCGGTTTCCACGAGCTCGAGGAAGGGGTTGCCGAGCAGCTCCTGTTTGAGGTGCTGCTGCAGATCGAGGAGCGGCATGTACAGCAGATCCATCGCCTGATACAGGCGAGGATTGATCCGCAACTCCTGGCGGAGCGACGTGTGCTGATGCAGGCCGGGCTTCATGCGGCTTGCGTCAGACGCGCGCGCAGGCGCTGGGTGAGCGTTGGGCCGAGGTAGAGATCCGCGACACGATCATTGAACACGAGCTCCCGCACGGTGCCGGATACTTGAACCTTGCCTTCGAACATAATGTACGCCCGATCCACAATGTCGAGCGTTTGCTCGACGCTGTGATCCGTAATCAGGACGCCGATCCCGCGGTGCCGCAGCCCGGCGACGATTGTCTGGATGTCGTGTACGGCGATGGGATCCACTCCCGCGAACGGCTCATCCAGGAGCATGAACTTCGGGTCGGTGACGAGGGCCCTGGTGATTTCGAGCCGGCGTCGCTCACCGCCCGAGAGCTGATACGCCTTCTGGCGCCGCAGATGCTTGATCGCAAGCTCGTCCAGGACCTGCTCGAGCCGGGCGGTGCGCTCGGCCTCGGAGAGCGGAAGCATCTCGAGAATCGCGAGGATGTTCTCTTCGACGGTGAGCTTCCGGAACACCGACGGCTCCTGCGCCAGGTACCCGACGCCCATGCGGGCGCGCTGGTACATCGGCGCGGTCGTGATGTCACGGCCATCGAGCGTAATGGCCCCTTCGTCGGTGCGGATCAATCCGGTGATCATGTAGAACGTGGTCGTCTTCCCCGCGCCGTTCGGCCCCAGCAGGCCCACGATCTCGCCCTGCTCGACGGTGATGCTCACGTCGCTCACGACGCGCCGGCGCTTGTACACCTTGGCCAAATGGTGCGCCTCGAGCTTGCTCGCGTTCCAGATGCGCGGATGCTCGGCGAGTCCTGCCTCGGAGCGGACGACCGCCTGCTCGGCGATCTCGAGCAGGCGGCGGATGATGCCATCCCGGTTGGCCGAGACCTCACTCCACACCCCCGGGGTGAACCCGACGGGGGCCTCGCTCGAAAGCACGCCGGTGGGAAAGGTCACGAGCCCGAGACCGGCGAGCCGCGGGAGCACGGAGTTCCCGAGATGGGTGCGCGCATCGTCCACCGAGAGGCTCCCGGCTTCGGGCTGCGTCGCGCCCTTGCGGTGCTCTCGCAACCGCAGGAACTCTTCCCGATAGGCGATCGCCAGATCGCCGAAGCTCGCCTGGCCTTGGCCGTCCGCGATGCGGGTCAGGGCCGCGACCACGAGCGCGAGCGAGGAGTCGCGGGTGGCGAGCAGCTCGTCGAGAGGCATTATCGAACTGCCCCGGGACGCCGGGCGGGCCTGGTCTTCGTGGCCCTGGTCGTGTCGGACTTCGCGGCTTTCGTCGTGTCGGGCTTCACGGTCGGCCGCGGCTCGAGCTGCAGGCCGTCCGCGCCGTCCGTCACGAGCACGCGATCGATACGGTCGCCCCGCAGCGCGATACTGATCACGCCGCCGCGCGAGTAGTTGAGCGAGGGTGCCCGCGTGGAATCGCGCTCGTTGTGGAGGTGCGTGAAGGCCCGCGCCTTTCCCCGGGCGACGATGTGGTCGAGCAGCGGTTTGGCCGCCGAGTCGGCCGGGTGCGCCCAGTGGGCAGTGATCGTATCGCCGACCATCCAGTCCTGCTCCGCGGTCGCGGCGGTGTCCCGTTGCGATGTGGACCGCGCCCGGCGGAACGCCCGCGCTTCGGTGAGCGCTTCGTTCGGGAGGTCGAGCGCCAGCGAATCGGACTGAATCGTGTGGAGGCTCGAGACCGCGTGTGGGCGGGACGAGTCCCCCCAGGCGAACGCCTGCTGCAGCTTGTGCTGGTCGATGGCGAGGTGGATCGTGTCGGCCGTCAGTCGCCAGTCGGCGCTGGTCACTTCCCCCGCGCCGAGCGCCTTGATGCGCCGGACCTCATGCGCCACCAGGCCGAACTCGATGCGGCGGCCTACCAGCCGGTAGCTGCGCGCGCCCTTCCCCTGGACTTGCGGATGTCCCACGAGCGCGGCGATCCCGGCGGTCTCATCGAGCATCAGCGAGTCACCACGCGCCGAGAGGTCGCTCCGGTCGATGGCGACGTCGCCCCCGCCCCAGACGCGGTCGTTGCCCTTGAAGCGCACCCGGTCGGCGACGATGACGTACGGCTCCGCGGAATCGGCGGTCGCATGGTAGGTGATCGTCGGTCGCGTGGTCGCATACATCTCGACCGTGTCGCGCACGCCCGTGGCCGCGCGATAATAGGTGAGGTTGGGTCCCCGCAGCACCGATCCCGTGACCCGGTTCGTGGCGACGACGTCCTTGTGCGCCTCCAAACGCTCCTGGCGGAGGAAGTACGATGCGCTCGTCGCGTCGAGCAAGACCGCGGAGTCACGGATCTGCACGCCCCCCATCATGTCGAATCGTCCTACACCCGCGTACCAGGCAACGCTGTCCGCCGCCAACGTGTTGCCGGTGCCCTGGCAATGGGCCCGCACGCCGCCCCCGGCGAAGAGGTTGGTCTCCCCGGGCCGCACCTCGACCTGCCGCCCGTAGTGGCCCACGGTATCGATCGCCACCTGACAGGGACGCCCCGGCGCGGTGTCGGGTGCGGACCGGGCCGTCGGGGGAGCTGCCTGTTGGAGCAGAGCGAGCGTGAGCACGGCAGCCATCATTGATTCGGGAGGGTGAACTGGCCCCCGGTCCCCTTGGGATGTTTCGCCACGACATCCTTGAAGTCCGGGTCGGAGGTGAAGCCCTCGCCTTCCACGTGACGATTGGGCCCGTCGAAGACGAAGGGAAGGTCGGACGTCACCTGGCTCTTGGCCTGCGAGTAGCGCAGCTGCTCGGTGCGCAGCGTGCGGCCGTCGGTGGTCACGACGATGACGTTGCCGCGCGCTTCCATATCGCCGGTGCGCCAGTGATAGGTCCCGTCGCGCGCCGTGAGCGTCGAGGTTTCCGCGCCGCCGGCGTTGAAAAACGTGATGTGGACGTGCAGTAATGCGGCGGATTGCGTGGCGGAAAAGAAGTAGGCCGTGTCGGCCCGCACGCGCGCGCGCTGCATCCCGTCCTGCGTGACGTAGTGGGACATGCCGAGCAGCACCTGGTCGGCGCTGTCGGCGGGGCTGACGATGGCCGTCGGCCGCCCCTCGTCGCGACAGGCGAGCGTCACCCCCAGGGCTCCCGAGACCATGAGCAGGGCCATCTTCACGCCGCTCCCGCCCTCATCAAGTCGTGCAAATGCACGATGCCCACCACCCGCCGGCTCCCGTCGAGCACGGGAAGCGCCATGATCCCGTGGCGCTCCATGACCTGTAGCGCGGCGCCGGCAAGCTCATCGGGGCCCGTGGTCTTGGGAGCCCGGGTCATGATCTCGCTCACCGGGACGTCGAGAAAGCGGTCAGTGCGCTTCATCAACCGCGTCAGGTCGCCTGCCGTGACGACACCCAGGAGACTCCCCGCGGCGTCCACGACGGCCACCGTGCCCCGCTTGCCGGCGAGGAGCATGATGCACTCCCGCATGGGGCGGTCGGCGGCGAGCAGCGGAAGATCGTTGGTCAGCATCACGTCGGCGACGCGCAGCAGCAGCTTCCGGCCGAGCGTCCCGCCCGGGTGCAACGCGGCGAACTGCTCGCGCCGGAAGCCCTTCATTTCGAGCAACGTCACCGCGAGCGCGTCGCCGAGGGCGAGTGCGGCGGTCGTGCTCGCGGTGGGCGCGAGGGTCTCGGCGCACGCTTCCTCCGCGACGCCCGCATCGAGCACCACGTCGGCCTGGCGCGCCAGCGTCGAGTCGAGCGCACCCGTGATCGCGACGATGGGGACCCCCAGGCGCTTCAATTGCTCCACCAGCCAGAGCAGCTCGTCCGAATTGCCGCTGTTCGAGAGCAGCACGGCGGCGTCCTCACGGCCCACGATGCCGAGGTCCCCGTGCAGCGAGTCGATCGGGTGCAGGAAGGTCGCGGGAGTCCCGGTGGAGGTGAATGTGGCGGCGATCTTGCGGGCGATCAGCCCGGACTTGCCGAGTCCGGAAACGATCAACCGGCCGCGGGCAGCGGCGAGCAGGCGGACGGCCGTCGCGAATGCGGGTCCGAGACGCCCGGCGACCTGTTGGATCGCCGCCGCCTCGAGGACCAGCACCCGGCGGCCGCGCTCAATGAGATCGTTGAGGCCGGCGTGCGCCGTCATGCGCGAAGTACTTCTCGATAAGGTCGGACCATTCGCCGCGGGCCTTGAGCAGCCACTCGGCGATCTGGCGCACCGCCCCCTGCCCTCCCGGAAGCGTCGTCACCACCCGGGCCACCGCCTTCAATTCGGGGACGGCGTTGGCCACTGCGATCGGAAGGCCGACCGCGCGCAGCACCGGGAGATCGACGAGGTCGTCGCCGGCGTACGCGCAGTCGTCGAGCGTCAGCCCGCGGCTCTCCAGCACGCGCTCGAGCGCGGCGAGCTTCTCGTCGGGGCCGACCTCGAGCAGCGCGTCCACCTGGAGCTCGGTGGCGCGCGCTTGCGATGCCTCGGATGCCCGCGAGCTCACCAGCACGACCGGGAGGCCCACGGCTCGCAGCAGCTTGATCCCGAGGCCATCGGGGACGAAGAAACGCTTGAACTCGAGCGGCTGATTGGCGACGAGGCCCAGGAACACGCTGCCGTCGGTCAACACCCCGTCGACGTCCAGACCCACAAGCTTGATGCG
>JBGPIJ010000133.1:0-8180 GCA_041484865.1 Gemmatimonadota bacterium | reverse complement strand
CCAACCGGCCGGGCCCGACCGCGATGACCTCACCCTGGATCGGCTTCTCCTTCGCCGTGTCCGGGATGTACAGACCACCTCTCATCCCCTCGGTCTCTTCCAGCGGCCGGATCGCCACGCGATCAGCCAGTGGGAAGACCTTCAGCTTTCGCTTCGTTGCAGTAGCCATGGTGCTTCCTCTCGTTGCAGTAGCCATAGTGCTCCCTCATGTGCTGGCTCCGCACGCTCCTTCGGCAGCGTGATCGTCAGCACGCCGAGGTTCGTGACGGGGCTACAGTTAACTATCTATAGTTTATGATATGTCATATAACCTACAAATACTGTACTATATTTGTCAAGTGGACTCCCCTCGTTAGGTTTCACGCACCACTCACCACGCACCACGCACGCTCTCTAGGTTTCACTCACCACTCACCCACGCACGCCCTTCACGCACGCCACATGCCTCCGCCTCCGTCCCCCCGCCTTTCCAAGTCCCGCTTCGTAGCCGGCGTGCAATGCCACAGGCTCCTGTGGTGGAAGGTGCACGAGCCCGATGCCTTTGAGCTTCAGCCGGACAAGGTGCTCCAGGACCGCTTCGATCAGGGGACCCAGGTTGGCGAGCTCGCCCGCACACGATTCCCGGGCGGCACGCTGATCGACCTCCCGCACGACGCGATCGACGAGCGAGTGCGGCTCACACGAGCGACTCTCGCTGCCCATGCGCCCGTGATCTTCGAGGCGAGTTTCTTCGCCGCGAACACGTACGTGGCCGTGGACGTGCTCGAGCGGCTGGACGAAGGGTTTCGCTTGACGGAGGTGAAAGCATCCGCCTCACAGAAAGACGAGCACATCTCCGACGCGGCGGTGCAAGCGCACGTGCTCGGCCAGAGCGGAATCGACGTGCGCGCCGTCGCGATCATGCACCTCAACAAGGAGTTCCGCTCTCCCGACCAGGGTGACCTGTTCGCGCGTACCGACGTCACCGGGCCGGTGGGCGGGCTGCTCGCCGGCGTCCCGGCCGAGATCGACGCGCAGCTCGAGGCGTTGCGCGGTCCCTTGCCCGACGTGCCGATCGGGCTGCACTGCTTCGAGCCCCGGGAATGCCCGTTCCTGCATCGCTGCTGGCCGCAGTCTTCCGAGCACATCATCAAGCTGTACAACGTTGGGCCTAAGAGGGCGACCGAGTACATGGCGACCGGCGTCAACTGGATTTCCGACATTCCCCCCAAACAAAAGCTCCCGGACGCGGCGAAACGTCAGATCCGTGCGATGCAGGAGAACCGGTTGATCGTCGAACCCGGGCTGGCGGCGGCCCTCGAGGCATTTGACGTCAAACTCGGCTTTCTGGACTTCGAGACGATCTCACGCGCAGTCCCGGTATGGCCAGGGACGGCCCCATGGGAGCAATCCGCCGCGCAATTCAGCTATCACGAAGCACAGCCGGACGGGACCTACAGTCATGTTGGCCACCTGGCCGAGGGCTCGCACGATGCGAGACCGGAGCTCGCGCGAGTGATGCTCGAGGCAACGGCGGGCGCCGAGAGAATCGTGGTGTACACGTCGTTCGAGCGGACGCGCATTCGCTCGCTCCAGCAGACGGTGCCGGATCTCGCCGCGGAATTGAAACAGCTGGAAGCGAAGCTCATCGATCTGCATCCCGTGATCCGGGACAACGTGTATCATCCCGATTTTCAGGGCAGCTTCAGCCTCAAGCACGTCTTACATCCGTTGGTGCCCGACCTGACCTACAATGATTTGGTCATTGTGGACGGCCTGGTCGCGAGCGTCGAGATCGCGCGCCTGCTATTCGTGGCCCAGAAGATCCTGCCGGAAGAACGAGATCGCGTGCGCAAGGATCTGTTGGATTACTGCGAGCGCGATACTTGGGCGATGGTGAGAGTGCTCGAACGGCTGCGGGAGCTGGCGGGGGCGGTCACTTAAGCGTGCGTGGTGCGTGGTGCGTGGTGCGTGGTGCCGTAGCACCTCTCGCGCCACCCGACCGCCGTCTTACCGACCGCCGCTTCATCGACCGCCGTCTTACCGACCGCCGTCTTTCCGACCGCCATCTCACCGACCGCCGTCTTACCGACCGCCCTTTCTAGTAAGGCCGCACCATGAGCCACACGCTTGTGCTTTGAAGCGACTTGAGGCGTTGCACCTCGATCTCCGCAGCGGTTCCGCTGGTGTCGGCGTGCTCAAAGGAGTAGCTCCTCGCGACGGCGTCAGACGGCACTCGGCGGACTCGGGTCCACACAGTCGCGGGGAGAATCTTCAGTAGCCTCAAGACCAGCGCATCATAGCATGTGTCTGCGTCCGCTCGCGTCGGAAAGCGTCTGAAGCACGAGACCACCCCCGTCACCGGTTTGATCGTGCACTTGTCCATCCCGGAAATGGTGAGGGACAGCAAATGTTCGTCGCCATTCGCCTCGAATTCCCGTGGCCCCTGAAGTTGCAGCAGCGCACTGGGACCATTCAGCGCGGCGGCTGCTAACACCCGGATCGTCGAGTCACCATCGCTGGCGGGCAGCTGGGCCACGACGAATGAGGGCGTCAACAGGATCATGGCGAGGGACATGCGGATGGCATTCATGCGTGGAGATCTAACCTAGCAAGACGCACCACGCACCACGCACCACGCACGGTGTCGACGCACTCCTCGCGCCACCCGACCGCCGTCTCTCCGACCGCCGCCTCACCGACCGCCGCTTTACCGACCGCCGCTATCGTCCATCGTATGCTTGCTTCAACTTCTTCACGTCAATCTTGTCCATCTGCAGCATTGCTGTCATCACTCTTGCCGATTTCTCACGATCCTCATCCTGCAACATCTTGCCTAACGCAGCCGGGATGATCTGCCACGACAGCCCATATTTGTCTTGCAGCCAGCCGCACCTATCCTTTCTACCGCCATTGGAGAGCTTCTCCCACAACTCATCGACTTCTTCCTGCGTCTCACAGTTCACGAAGAACGATATGGCCGGCGTGAACTTGAATTGTGGCCCACCGTTTAACGCGATGAATTCTTGGCCCTCGAGCTGGAATGTCGCGGACATGACCGTTCCCTTCGGTCCAGGCCCTGCATCTCCGTACCGAGAGACGCGGCCGATCTTTGAATTCTTGAAAATGGAGACATAGAACTTCATTGCCTCCTCGGCTTTGCCGTCGAACCACAAGAATGGGGTGATCTTTTGCATATGCGCTCCTTTATCGTGTGATTCGGACAACTCGCACGGAATCGGTGACTTACCGAGCATCGGTGCCCGCGTCTAGATCCGACAATGCCCCGATTTGTCCGGGGAAACTGATACAAAACTGTTGCACACGAAACAGACCGGTTCGCTTGCGCGCCCTTGGTCTGTCCACCAGATTTTGGTACTGTAGACGCAACGCCACAGGTTCTCGCCCTCCTCCCGACGTTCGCCGCCACGCCCGAAGGATCGGCGAATATCGAGCCACAGCAGTAGGAGGATCTCATGGCCCTAACGGAAGACGTCGGCCGGAGCGAACCTCAGGCTCCTGCCAATCGCACCAGCGATCGACCGCTCTCTCCGCAACCCTCGCGTCAGCAAGACCGTTTCGAGCGCCTCCTTGCCGCAGGGTTGGAGATCTTCTCCCAGCGTAGCATCGAGGGGGTGCTCCAGCATGTCGCGGACGCTGCACGCGATGTTGTGGGCGCGCGCTATGCGGCCCTCGGCGTGTTCAGCGAGGACGGCGGGTCCCTCTCCCAGTTCGTGACTTCCGGGCTGTCGCAGGCGGACCGCGAGCGCATCGGCGACTCCCCAACCGGCCAGGGCTTGCTCGACCTCCTGATCGGTCAGCCGGAGCCAATCCGCGCAACGGACATCAAGCAGCGTACGCGGCGGTACGGTTTCACACCTCACCACCCACCGATGCAGTCGTTCCTCGGCGTGCCAATCGTATCTCGCGACCGCGTGTTCGGGAAACTGTATGTGACCGAGAAGATCGGCGGGGACGGATTCGACGCCGAGGACGAACGGATCGCGATCCTCTTAGCGCGGAAGGCGGGGGTCGCGGTCGAGAACGCCCGCCTGCTCGAGCAGCTACGCGAGTTTCAGGCCTCGCGCGACCGCTTTTACGCGATGATGAATCACGAGCTGCGGAATGCGCTCACGGGCGTCTACGGCTGGCTCGACCTGTTGGTGCGCCGCGGGAGGAGCACCGCCCCGCACGCTGCCATCCAGGCCATGGCAGCGGCGGAGGAGTCGGTGCAGCTGCTCAATGACTTGCTCGATCTCTCCCGCCTGGATGCGGGGCGGCTCGAAATGAACGCGCACGAGATCGTGACCGAGATGATCCTCGGGGAGGCGCTGAGCACGGTTGGACCGCTGGCCGACGCAGGCGGCGTGCGGCTCGAGGCGTCGATCGAATCTCGAACAACCGCCCGCACGGATCCCAAGCGGATCCGGCAGATTCTCGTGAACCTGCTCCGGAATGCCATCCAGTACAGCCCCAGGGACGAAGCCGTGCGTGTCGTACTGACCGCCACGGACAGCCTGGTGTCGTTCTCAGTGATCGACCGGGGCCCGGGGATCGATGCGGAGCAGCAGCAGTACCTGTTCGACGCGTACGCCGGGTCCCACCAGGAGCGCGCGGGGACGGGCCTCGGGCTGACACTCTCGCGGCGTCTCGCCCGGCTGCTGGGCGGAGATATCGCCGTGCAGAGCGACCCCGGCCACGGTGCCACCTTCACCCTGCAAATCGCCCGCGTCGTCCACCCCGGCTGAACGTCTCACGCTGTCTTCACTCCTGGCTCACGCATCGACCGTTACGCTGGGGAGTGAAGATACTCATCGTTGAACACCCTCAGGTTGCCGGATTCATCGTGCAGGGGCTGCGCGACGAGGGACATGACGTCCACGTCGCAGCAGACGGCGACGGGGCCATGGCCCTCAGCCGCTCGGGGGTGTACGACGTAATCGTCGTGGCGGTCGATCTTCCAAGCCACGGCGGCGTTCGAGGCGGCGTTCGAGTCGGGGCGGAGTTGCGGAGCACCGAGCAGACCGCCCCGGTCCTCCTCCTCACATCAGGTGATCACGACGCCGAGCGTCTTGTGCGGGAGGCTGGGGCGGCTGGCTATCTCGCTAAGCCGTTTCGGTTCGCCCTGTTGCTCGAGCGGCTCGGCGCACTGGGATGCCGGGACCAGCTCGTGAGCTTCTCGCCGGCCTGAAATAGAGCCCCACCGCTGGCTTCGGTTTATATTCGGACCCATGACCGAGCCCGGCGACCACCTGGATGGCCTCAATCCCCAGCAGCGAGCGGCCGCAGAATACGGGACCGCCGCACTCACAAAGGAGCTTCCCGGTCCGCTTCTGATCATCGCCGGCGCGGGAACGGGCAAGACGAACACCCTGGCCCACCGCGTCGCCCACCTCGTCGTTCGGGGCGCAGACCCCCGGCGTATCCTGCTCCTCACGTTTACCAGGCGCGCCGCGGAGACAATGATCCGACGCGCGGAGCAGATCGCGGCCCGGGTCGCCGGCGACAACGCGAGGCCGGTGCGGGTCGGGTGGTCGGGCACGTTCCACGCGGTCGCGAATCGGCTGCTTCGACACTACGCAGCATCCGTAGGGTTGGACCCCGCGTTCACCGTACTCGATCGCTCCGACTCGGCCGACCTCGTGAATCTCGTGCGCAACGAGCTGGGGCTTGCAAAGAAGGAGACGCGTTTCCCGAAGAAGGCCACGTGCCTCGCGATCTACTCCCATGCGGTGAACGCGGGTAATCCCGTCGAGCAGACACTGGACCGCGCATTCCCCTCTTATGCGAACTGGGCCGACGAGTTGAAGGGTCTGTTCCGAGCCTATGTGGATGCGAAGCAGCGGCGTCACCTCCTCGACTACGACGACCTACTCCTGTACTGGTTCCACCTGATGTAGGAGGGAGCGGCGGCGGAGAGCGTTCGGCAGCGATTCGACCACGTGCTCGTGGATGAATACCAGGACACCAACTCGCTCCAAGCGGGGATCTTGCTGGGCATTAAGCCCGATGGCCGCGGGCTGACGGTGGTCGGCGACGATGCGCAGTCCATCTACTCGTTCCGCGCCGCGACAGTACGGAATATCCTCGATTTCCCGAGCCGGTTCGATCCGCCGGCGCACATCGTCACGCTCGAGCAGAACTATCGATCGACCCAGCCGATCCTCGACGCCGCGAACGGTGTCATTGGACTTGCTCCCGATGGTTTCGCAAAGCACCTCTTCTCCACGCGGGCGTCGGAACAACGACCGCTCCTCGTGGCGACGAGGGACGACCAGGCACAGGTCGATTACGTCGTAGAGCGCGTGCTCGAACATCGCGAGGGAGGGATCGACCTGAAGCGTCAAGCGATCCTCATGCGCGCGGGCCATCATTCCGACTTGCTCGAAGTCGAATTGAGTCGGCGCAACATTCCGTTCGTGAAGTACGGAGGACTCAAGTTTCTCGAGGCGGCGCACGTGAAGGACGTGCTGTGTCTGCTGCGCTGGGCAGAGAACCCGCGCGATGAGCTGGCCGCGTTTCGGGTGCTCCAGCTCATGCCCGGGATGGGCCCGGCGCATGCCCAGCGCGTTCAGCAGGGTCTCGAGGCAAGCGGTTTCGATTTGGCGGTGCTACCGAAGCTACCCGTACCGGCGGCGACGCGCGCCGATTGGCCGCTTTTTTGCGAGTTAATGGGCGCGCTCCAGCGGGCCAGCCAATGGCCAGGACAGCTCGGGACGGTCAGACAGTGGTACGAGCCGCATCTTCCACGACTGTATGATGCCGCGCAGGTTCGAGCGGCCGACTTGGAGCAGCTCGAGCTGCTCGCGGCTGACCACACCAGTCGCGAGAGCTTCCTGAGCGACTTGACCCTCGACCCGCCCCTCGCGGTGGGTGATGAGGCTGGTCCCCCGTATCTCGACGAGGACTATGTGATCCTCTCGACGATCCACTCGGCCAAGGGCCAGGAGTGGGACGTGGTGTACGTGCTGAATGCAGTAGACGGGTGCATTCCGTCGGACATGGCCACCGGAACAGCGGAGGAGATCGAGGAAGAGCGACGACTGCTATACGTGGCGATGACGCGGGCGCGCGACTTTCTGTACGTCCTGCAGCCGCATCGATTCTACACGGGGGCCCGACCGAACCGAGATACCCACGTCTATGGCCCCCGCACGCGCTTCATTCCCGACGTCGTATTCCCCCTGTTCGAACGACAGGCGCGAGATAGCAGAGACAGGCCCGGCGCCTTGGAGGGCGCGCCCGGTGCGACGGTGGATCTCCAAACGCGCCTGAAGGAGATGTGGCGCTAGTAGCCCCGCCCCGCTTCGTGAAGGACTCCACACACTCCCTTTCACAGGCCCTTATGCCGGACGCGCTATTGATACAGGTGGCGCATCGCGTGGCCGTCGCTCCGAAGGCCACCGCGGGTGCGCTTCACTAGGGAGGGCTGCTCGGCTTGGGAGATCCATGAGGGTGCCCGTGCGGGAGACAACTGTTCGCTTCGAGATCGCGCCACGCTCGATCGTGTGGATCCTGGCGACGATCGTGGGCGTGTGGTTGTTCGTCCAGCTCCGGGCGGTCGCGCTCCTGCTGGTAGTGGCCCTCGTCATCGCGGGCACGTTCAATCCGCTGGTCGAGTGGATGGAGCGGGGCGGCGTCAGGCGCGTCTACGCGCTCACGCTGCTCTTCATCGCAATGGTCCTCGGCACGGCGCTCCTGCTCTTCCTGACCGTCCCGCCGCTCATCGAGCAGCTGACCCAACTCGCGCGCGACGCCCCGCACTATCGCGAGCAATTGATCCCTCTGCTCCAGCAGCGCGAGTTCACGGCCCCACTCGCCCGCGCCTTGCAGAACGCGGGCCTGGAGGAGAGGTTCGCCCACATCGAAAGCGCTCTGGTGGGCTACTCGCCACGGATCGTGACGGCGCTCGGGTGGGCCGTGACGACGTTGGTGCTCTCGTTCTATCTCCTCGCCGATGGCAAGCGCACACAGGGCGCCCTCTACGCCGTGGTGCCGCGTGACTACCACATGCGGCTGGCGCGCATCCTCCAGAACCTGGAGGTGATCGTCGGCGGCTACATGCGTGGCCAGCTCATCACGTGCGCGGCGATCGGGGTGTTCACCTTTTCGCTCCTGGTCGTCCTCAAGGTCCCCAACGCGCTGTCCATCGCGTTGTTTGCCATGGTGGCGGACGTGATCCCGTTCATCGGCGGGTTGCT
>JBGPIJ010000132.1:0-8193 GCA_041484865.1 Gemmatimonadota bacterium | reverse complement strand
TGGCCCCGACAAGGCTGTTTCCGCAGGCGATGCGGGACCTCCTCTTTCGCCTCTATTACCGTGCGCGACCGGAGTCCGGGATGGCCGCTCGGGACCGCCGCATCGTCATCGACTATTATCGGACGGAGATTGCCCGCACCGAAGAGATCCTTGAGCGCGATCTCTCGGCCTGGCTGTGCTGAGAGAGCGGCATATTTGTGAGAAGGATCTTGAAGGAGTTGGTCTACTGGCTGGCGCCGCATCGAGTGCGGCTCCCCACCTATCCATATATGGTGCACCCCGCGGGATTGGCCTTTCTGTGCGGGTGCCTCGAGCAAACTCGCGCCGTCCCGGGAGCCGTCGTCGAGATTGGCTGCGCGTGGGGATGCACGACCTTGTTCCTCAATCGACAGCTCGACTGGCTGGAGAGCGACAAGGCGTACATCGCCATCGATACGTTCGCGGGCTTTCCGCCGGAGCACACCGAGTACGAGGCGACGGCGCGCGGCAAGGATCGCGAGTTCCTGAGGAAGGCATTCCGGTTCACCGGCGTCACGGAGACGTGGTTCCGCCGGGCGATGGCGCAAGCCGGAGCGACGCGCGTGCGGACGGTGAAGGCGGACATCAGCAAGTACACATTCGACCCCGGGCAGCGCATCTCGCTCTGCTTCATCGACGTCGATCTCTACCTGTCGGTTCGCGACGCCCTCGAGAAGGTGTATCCCTTGATGTCGCCGAGCGGCATCATCGCCGTCCATGATTGTCGCGGGGTGGCCTGGGCGGACGGCGCCGGACAGGCCTATGAAGAATTCGTCGGTCAGCGTGGCCTCCCCATGGAGCTGGCGGCGGATGTGTTTGGGGTGGTACGCGTCTTGTGACGAGAGCGTTGGTGACGGGCGGCGCGGGCTTCATCGGCTCTCACCTGGTGGACGCGCTCCTGGCGCGCGGATACGACGTCCGCGTGCTGGATCTGCTCGCGCCACCAGTGCACGAAGGCGCCGTGCCGGCCTACATGCCGCGGGAGGTGGAGTTCATCCGGGGCGACGTGCGCGATGGGCAGTGCATGCGGCGCGCGCTGCGCGACGTGCAAGTCGTCTATCACATGGCGGCCTACCAGGACTACCTCCCCGACTTCAGCACGTTCTTCACGACCAACGCCGCTTCGACCGCCCTGTTGTATGAGTTGATCGTCGCGGAGTTTCGCTCGGTGGAGCTCGTCGTCGTGGCGTCCTCGCAGGCGGTGTACGGCGAGGGACGCTACGAGTGTGCGGTGGATGGGCCGGTCTATCCGGGCCCGCGCGACGAGGCCAAGCTGGCGCGGGGCGAATGGGACCACCGCTGTCCCACGTGCGGCGGGCCGATCGAGCCGGGGTGGACCGACGAGTCGGTGATGCGGCCCCACACGGCGTATGGTCTATCCAAGCGGGATCAGGATGAGATCGCGACCACGGTGGGCCGGCGCTACCGGGTCCCGAGCATCGCGCTCCGCTACTCGATCGTTCAGGGGCCGCGGCAATCGTTCCGCAACGCGTATTCCGGCGCCCTGCGCACCTTCACCGCTCAGGTCGGGACCGGAGAGCCGCCGGTCGTCTACGAAGACGGTTTGCAGGTGCGGGACTATGTGGGCATTGCCGATGTCGTGGCGGCGACGCTGCTCCCCCTCGACAGGCCGGAGCTGGCGTACCGGTCGTACAACGTTGGGGGTAACCGCTCCGTCACCGTTCTGGAGCTGGCGGCCGTCGTGTCCGCGACCATCGGGAGCTCGCTCGCGCCTCTCGTGTCGGGGCTCTTCAGGGTCGGAGACGCGCGGCACGCGCGATCCGACGTGTCGGCCCTGCGCCGTCACGGATGGGAGGTGCGACAGTCGCTCCGGGACGTCGTGCGCGCATACACCGAATGGGCCATCGGGTCTCCGGGGTTTCACAACGCCGCGAAGGACGCCCAAGCGCGAATGCGCAGCCTGGGAGTGCTCCGGGCTGTGAGGCTGTAGACGGGCGATGTTGGTCGCGCCCAAGGCGAACGTTTCCTTGAGTCGGGCACTCCGCTATCGGCTGCTCGCTCCGCTGCGGCGGATCCGCTCTATCTTGCGAGAGCGCGAGTTCCGAGCAGTGCCACGGGTCACCCCAGACTCGCGGGCACTGGGGATTCTCGGATCGCGCGGGTTGTCGGCCATGCTCGCGCCGAGCGCCGTCCTCGCGCAGTGGACCGAAGATCACAAGACGCTGGCGGCTCTCGATCTGCCAGAGATGACCGGGGGCGTTAACCCCGGCGAGCAGAGAGCCCTTCATGCGCTGGTCTTGGGCCTCGGGCCGCGCGCGATTCTCGAGGTGGGCACGCACGTGGGATGTTCGACCGTAAGTCTCGCCCTCGCCGCACGGCGGGTCGGTGCGCGCATCGCGACCTGCGACATCGACGACGTCAACGACGAGGCTCATAGGCCATGGCTACGATACGGGTCTCGGCGCTCCCCGCGCGAGCTGATCGAGGAGGCTGGGTGTGGCGCGCACGTGGAGTTCCATGTGAGCGACTCATTGACTTTCCTAGATCACGCGGGACCACGGTTCGATCTCATCTTTCTCGATGGCGACCATGCGGCAGGCACGGTCTACCGCGAGCTTGCCGCGGCGTTCCGGGCGCTCCGGCCCGGTGGGTACGTCCTACTGCACGACTACTATCCTCAGAACCGGCCGCTCTTTTCCCACTACCCGCCTATCTCGGGCCCCTTTCTCGCGGTAAAGCGCCTGTGCGATGAGGGAGCCGATTTTTCCGTACTCCCGCTCGGCACCTTGGAGTGGCGCACGCGTGTGGGATCGACCGTGACCAGCCTGGCACTGGTCTCGAGGGGCAGGTGATGAAGCGGACGATGCTCGCACTGTTGCCGCTGGCCTGGTCCTCGCCCCGCGTCCCCAACGCGGACACCCCCGCACCCCCACCGCGCTGGTTGCTGGTCTATAGCGGAGGCCGCGCAGCCCAGCGACCGGAATATTCCGTGACGCAATTCCTGCGGACCATCACGCACGTAGATACTCTGGGCCGTCCGCAGTATCGGGTGTTTACCGGAGTAATCCTGCTCGAACTCTCGGCGCCCTCGGGCCGCATGCTCGCGGCTTGGCTGGATGGTGTGCCAGCGAACGGGCAAGACTGGAGCGCGTACCTGGATTCGCTGTTTCGTGCGGGCGGGGTCCTGAACCGACTCGACTCCGCTGTCGCGCTCGCGCGCGAGACGTTGGGCGCCCCGCCCGCTCCGTTCGGCATCGCGATTATGATTCCCTATCCCAAACCGAGTTCGGGCCGCCTCGAGTTCGCCGGGCGTGTCTACCGGCTGCGCAACATGTCCGGACGGGCGGCAGCGGTACAGGCGTATGCACGCGACGTGGAACGGCGGTTCGGGATTGCACAGTTCGCCAATCTGCGGCTCGATGGCCTCTACTGGTTCCGTGAGGACGCGCCGCCCGGGGACGCCGAGCTGATCAGGCGCACGGCGGTGGCGGTGCACGCAGCGGGCCTGCGTCTACTGTGGATTCCGTATTACCTGGCTGAGAATTGGGATCATTGGCGGGAGCTGGGGTTCGACGCCGCCTGGCTGCAGCCGAACTATTTCTTCGATCCGGCTATCCCCGTGAGTCGCATCGATTCAGCGGCGGCATACGCCGAGCGGAGCGGTATGGGTCTCGAGGTGGAGTTCGACGGCCGGGTCTCGTCCAATCCGGTTTTTGCCGATCGCCTCGATCCATATCTCGGGGCCCTCGGGCGGTATCCCGGGCTCCGAGCCCGCGGGGTCGCGGTCTACGAAGGCGGTGGCGGATTGGTTCACCTGGCGTGGAGCCGTGTGGCCCGCGACCGCGCGCTCTACGACACCTTAGACGAGGCGCTGCGCTGAGCGTGATGAAGGCGCCGATTGCGCTGTTTTTCGGGACGCGGCCGCAGGTGATCAAGGCGAGCGTGCTGCGCAAGGTGCTCGCCGACGTGTGGCCGATCATGACCGTCGACACCGGTCAGCACTACGACTACGCGCTCCATCGCGTCCACTACGACCAGCTTGGTGTGCCGCCGCCGGACGTGCACCTGGGCGTCGGTTCGGGTTCTCACGCGGGGCAGACCGCGGGGATCCTGTCCGCGTGCGAGTCGTGGATTGCCGAGCGCCGGCCGGCACTCGCGGTCGTGATCGGGGACACCAACTCGACCCTCGCGTGCGCGCTCGCGGCCGCGAAGCTCCGGGTGCCCGTCGCGCACGTGGAGGCCGGGCTCCACGCGGCTGACCGCCTCATGGCCGAAGAGATCAATCGCCGCGCGGTGGATGCGATTGCGGAGCTGCTGTTCACGCCCTGTGAGCGCGCGGCTCGCGACCTCATGAGCCGGTTTCCCGACGCCGAGGTGGTGAACGTCGGCGATGTGGCGCACGACGTTCTCCGGCTCGGCCTGCCGCGAGCGCCGGAGCTGGAGCGCGTCGCCGGCTATGACCGCCGGTGGGGATGCGATTTCGTGTACGCGACCTTGCACCGCGCGGAGCTCGTGGACGCACCGGAACGACTGCGAAACGTCATGAAGGCGCTGGAGCGCCTCCCGATGCCGTGTCTCCTGGCCGCGCATCCCCGCACCCGAGCGGCCCTGGAGCGGCTGGGCTACCCGAACGGCGGGACGGTGCGCCTCACGGAGCCGGTCGGCTATCTCGAGAGCGTGGCGCTCGCGCACTGCGCGGCCGCGATCGTCACGGATTCGGGAGGGCTGCAGCGGGAGGCCTATTGGCTGGGCGTGCCCTGCGTCACCGTTCGGCAGGAGACCGAGTGGCTGGAGACGATCGCGTGCGGAGCGAATCGTCTGGTATCCCCGGACCAGGCCGAGCTGCTGCCGGAGGTCATCGCCGAGGCGGTGCGCCGGTCCCGAGAGGGGGTCCGCTGGAACTCCGACGCGTATGGAGACGGCCACGCTGCCGAGCGCATCGCGCAGGTCGTCGCTCGCCGGCTTCAGGGGTGATCGAGCAGATCGTGATAGACGGTCAGTAACCGGCTGCGCTCGCCGGACCACTCCACCGCCGTCAGTCGCTGCTGCGCGCGGCGCGCCCGCACGGCGCGCTCCTCGGAGGTCGCGGTCGCAAATGCGCGCAGCGCGCGCGCGCAGTCATCCGGATCGCCGGCGGTCCAGTACCACGCCGCATCCTCACCGAGATACTGGAGGTAACTCGGCAGCCGCGTCGCGATGACCGGGATTCCCAAATGGACGTACTCGAGCAGCTTGTTGGAGAGCGAATAGCGCGTCATCCCGTTGAGTTGTGTCGGTACGATCGCGGCATCCGCACGGCACAGGCGCGCGGGGAGGGCCGTTTGCGGCAAGCGTCCTTCGAACAGGACGCGCCCGCCGAGTCCGAGTCGCGACGCGAGGGTCTCGAGCTGACCGCGTTCCGCCCCGTCTCCGATGATCGTCAGGCGGGCGTGCACGCCCCGTGTCGCCGCGGCAGCGATCCCGCGAATCGCCACATCCAACCCGTACAGCGGGGTCAGCGTTCCGTGATATACGAGCTCGATCGGAGCGCTGCTCTTGCCCGGCGTTCGCGGCTCCCGGGGGGGACCAAAGTCGTGCGGGTCGGGGCTGTTGTGCACGACCAGGAGCCGCTCGGGACGTCCGATGGAGCGTCGGGCGAGGAGCTCCACGATCGGTGTGTTGACCGTGATGGTGACGTCGGCCCGGCGCCGCGCCGTGCGCTCGATACGGCGGGCCACGAGGGACGCGAGGCGACCCAGGATGCCCGGATATTTCAACCGGGTGAACTCGGGAAAGATCTCGTGCAGGTCGAGGATAACGCGTCCGCCCCGGCGCTGCGCCGGGCGGGCGGCCCAGATGAGAAAGTCGGGAAGGGTGTGCACGTGGACGACGCGCGTGTCCGCGAAGGCTCGATGATGGGCCAGCAACCAGCGGCAGCGGAGCGTGAACTCGATGTACTCGCGCAGGTACGACAGCGGGCTGCGCCGCGATCGGCCGCCGCGCACGCGGACGATCGTGACGGGTCCGATCCGCTCGACGGCACGCTGACCGGGTCCCCGAATGGCGACGACGGCGACGCGACGGCCCGTCAGCGCGCTCGCTGACGCTTCGCGTTTCACGCGCGTGTCTTGCGGGATCCCGGTGTGGGCAAGGTGAACGATCTCGATGTGCGGGGGGCGAGACACGGCGGGGAAGATAAGCGGCTACCGCACGACGTACCACGACTTCACAAATGGTCCCAGCCGTTCAGGCACGATCTGGGCGTTCGGGAAGAGGCGCCGGAGCTCGCGTTTGGTCATCAGGCGGATCGTGCCGAACGGCTCGGTCTTGCGAATTGCGCCGATATCGAAGTGCGTGTGCAGCCACCGCTGCAACGAGACCGGGAGAAACTGGAACAGCGGGAATAGATAGTGCGGCTCGATCGGAAACCACCGGTTCGGCGTCTGAACGAAGAACCGCCGGCCGGTGCGTTGAATCTCGGCGGCGAACCGGGCTTGCCCTTCCAGGGTGTTGATGTGCTCGATGACGGAGTTGGAGAACACGACGTCGAACTCTCGATCCCGGAAGGGGAGACACCGACCGTCCGCTACCACGCGGCCGCCCTCCGCCTTGCGATCCAGGTTGCACCGGATCACCGCGCCGGCCCAATCGACGAACCACCAGGACTTGTCTGTGCCCCCCACGTCGAGGACGGTTTCGCTTCCGCGGAGCTGGAGCACCTGCACCAAGGCGTGCCATCGTCTGAGGCGAAAGCTCGCCGCCACACTTCCGGAGCGGCGATCGGACGCGAGGACCCGCCTGACCAGCCACTTGCGCACGTTCATGTTCACCTGCACGAGAGGGTGGATCGCTGGTCCAGGATACACGCCGCGCTTACTATCGACCGACGGACCGCCGGCCGTCAACTCCGAATCTGTGTCGGCCCATCGGGGCAGCAACGCATTGAGGGGGCGCGTATTTTGGTGACACCCGGACATGGATAGACACCCCTTGCTCAACCCACCACGGACGCTGGCGCTTCTGGTCATGGGCACGATCGCGGCGGGATGCGATAGCGGTCCGCTATCACTATCCCAGTGTCAGTTCGGCAACCTCATCTCGCCCACGCTTGCCGTCGCGTGCCTGAGTCAGGCGGGCATCATCAGCGGGAGAGACAGCGCGTCTGCCGTACGACTGTTCGCGACCGACTCGACACTCGAAGACTCGCTGCGGACCGCCGGGCAGTCCGATGAGATGGGGGATCTCTATCGTGCCCTCGCGCGGATCAGTGACTTCTATTCCCGACACCTGTTTCCCGATAGCGTCCGTTTTCATCGCATGATGGACCAGGTGGCCGTCACGACCGACAACGTGCGGGGGCTCGTGCCGTACGTCTATCTCGGGCGGGCTGCCCTCTCCGCGGCCCCGTCCGAGACCCCGTTTCTGGTGTGGCAACCGTACCCTGACCTTGGCGTGTTCTTTCACCCGGTGGAGACGACGGAGTTGGTCGTGTACGTCCTCCCGCGCACCGACATCTCGGTCGACTCGTTGGTGCAGATCGCACAGCACCTCTACTCGTACGCCCTGTGGCGGGACTACGGTGGCCTGCGATATCCGGTGTGGGAGTACGAATTCGACTATACCTCCGGAGGGGTCTTGGACTCCGCTCCGTGGGTGTCCGGCCTGGCCGAGGCGACGGCGATGATGCTCTTCGCGGAGACCTACCGGCGCACCGGCGACCCCGTGTGGCGGACCCACGGCTTCGAGACACTCAATGCGTTGCGCGTCCCGTGGGACAAGGGTGGCGTGCTCCTCCCCGACACCAGCCAGGGGTACTGGTGGGAGGAATTCCATCCTGCGGTGCAAATCTGGAACGGCGGGGCCGAGGCACTCGCCGGCGTGGCGTTCCTCTACAACGTGACCGGCGACACAACCGTGAAGACGATGTACGATAAGGGGGTCGCTGCACTGAAGTACTACACCCCCTTTTACGACACGGGGACGTGGACGCTGTACTCGCGGACGCAGGGGTACAACTCGATTTTCTATCACGACCTCTCCATTCAGCGGCTGGACGGCCTGTATTCCCTCACGGGAGACCCGTGGTTCAAGTCGGTCGCGGATCGCTGGCGGACGTACACGCCGCCTCCCGGAATTCAGTGAGCGGGCAGGAGACGGGCTGACGTGTGCGGCATCTGCGGACTCGTCGGGATGCACGAGGGAGTGGATGTCACGCGCCCGCTCGAGCGCCTGACG
>JBGPIJ010000131.1:0-8200 GCA_041484865.1 Gemmatimonadota bacterium | reverse complement strand
CTCGCCACGGACTTCAATCCAGGATCGGCCCCGATCGTGAGCCTTCCCTTCGTCATGGCGCTGGGTGTGTCGCAGCTCGGGCTTCGCTACGGGGAGGCGCTGACCGCGGTGACCGCGAATGCCGCCGCGGCTCTGGGACTGGCGCACGAACGTGGGCAGATCGCGCCCGGCTTTCTCGCTGATCTGGTGGTGTGCGCCGTGTCGGATTGGCGCGAGGTGGCCTACTGGGTCGGTGCCGATCTCGTAAGCGCCGTCTGGACAGCAGGTTCGGCTTGTTTGTCCCCGAGTGGCCCCGTATCTTTAGGCCTCCATGTCCAAGCTTGACAAGCTGAAAGAGAAGGCCCGGAGCCTCGAGGCGAAGGACCCGAAGGGCGCGATCGAGGCGTGGCTCGAGGCGATCAAGGAGCAGGACCAGGAGGAGGAGGCGAATGCCGACCTGTCGATCTACAACCGGATCGGCGACCTCTACCTCAAGCTCAAGGACCCGGGCCAGGCGGCCGATTACTACGAGCACGCGGTGGACAAGTACGCCGAGCTCGGGTTCCATAACAACGCCATCGCGCTCTGCAATAAGGTGCTGCGCAATGCGCCGACACGGCAAGGCACCTATCTGAAGCTGGCCAAGCTCTACGCCTCGAAGGGATTCCTCGGCGAGGCGAAGCAGAATTTCATGGAATACGCCGCGCGGATGCAGAAGGCCGGGAAGATCCAGCAGGCCTTCAGGGCGTTGAAGGAGTTGACGGCCCTGTCACCCGACAGCGCCGGCCTGCGCGCGATGCTCGAGGAGCATCTCAAGATGTATGGGGCCCCCGACCGGCATTCCGCCGGCAGCATGCCGGCGCCGGAGCCCGAGGATCTCAGCAAGTCGGGGAAGCACAAGACGTCGAGCCTTGTGTTCCTCGATCTGGACGAGCCCCCGGTGGCGAAGGATAAGAAGCGCGGCCCGCCGGCCCGCCCCACCGCCCCCCAACCGCCGCCGATCGAGCGGAATCCCACGCTGTTGACGGAAGTCGTGGCCGAGCCCGACACGTCGCTTGAGATTGAGACGACCAGTCTCGCGGGAGAGGAGGGCGATGCGACGAGCGGTGGCGTGATCGACGGCCTCGAACGCACGATTGATTTCGGCGAGATGGAGGCGACGGCGCCGTCGCTGCCGTCGATCCGCGACGAGCTCCCGAGTGACGACATCGAGGCCCTCGACGGCCTCGAGCCGACGATGGAGGTCGAACCGACAGAGCCGGTGGAGGACGTCCCCGAACCGGAGCCCCCGCCGCGGCGGGCGCCCCACGTGACCATCCCCAAGTTCGGGGCTCGCAAGCCCGCGGTGACGCCCGTGGTTCCGAAGCGGCCGTCGGCACCGGCGGCGCCGCAGGAGCCGACTCCCAAGGTGCGGCCGGTGATCCCCCAGCGCCCGGCCGCGCCGCCGCCCGCGGCGCCATCCAAGAAGCGCCAGGCCTCGGTGCAAGTCCCGCCGCTCGAGCTCGAGCCCGACTTCGAGACCGAGACCACGGCGCGCAGTCACGAGGTGGACGACGAGCCGCTCGCGGTCGAGCTCGGCGTCGATGGTATCGTGAACAGCGACATGGGGGGAGCGCTGATGTTCGCGAGCATCGAGGAGGCGCCCGCCGCCGCGACGATCGAGGAGCTCGAGGAGCGGGTCGCTGACGACCCGGACGATCCCGACGCGCACCGGGCGCTCGGCGAGGCGCTCATCGAGGCGGCGCAGCGGGAGCGCGGTATCGAGGAGCTCGATCACGCGACCGCGGGGTTGGAGAACCGCGGCGATCTCGAGCAGGCGCAGTCTCTCGTGGGGGAGATTCTGCGGCTCGATCCCAACAGCGTGCGTCACCGCCAAAAGCAGGTGGAGTACGCGTTCAAGGCGGGGGACAAGGCGAGCTTGATCGACGCCTACCTCGAGCTCGCGGACACGCTCTTGCGGAGCGATCTGCCCGAGAAGGCGCGGGCGGTCTACCAGCGCGTTGCCGAGCACGATGCGTCCAATGAGCGAGCCAAGGGGGCACTCGCGATGCTCGCGCCGGTGACGTCGCCCGCGCCCGCGCCGGCCCCCGGGCGGAAGGCGCCGCAGAAGAAAGACGAGCGGGTCGCGCCCAAAGACGCCAAGATGAAGGTGCGCGACGAAGCGGACGAGGGTGGCGAGTTCGTGGACCTGGGCGCCTTCATCCTGGAGGAAGACGTGCCGGCGCGCGATACGCGGATGAAGGTGGCCGACGAGGAGCCGACCGGGGACGAAGAGAAGGACTTCCGCGACATGCTCGCGCGATTCCGCCAGGGCATCGACGAGAACATCGAGGAGACCGACTTCCAGTCACACTACGATCTCGGCGTGGCCTTCAAGGAAATGGGGCTGCTGGACGAGGCGATCGCCGAGTTTCAGAGGGCGCTGCCGGCGCCGGAAGGGAAGCTCAAGACGTCGGAGGCGCTGGGGACCTGCTTCTTCGAGAAGAAGGCGTTCGTCGTCGCCGAGTCGGTACTGCGGCGGGCCCTCGAGTTCCCGGCCGCGAGCGAGCAGGAGCGGTTGGGCGTCTGCTACTGGCTGGGACGGGCGCTCGAGGCCCAGGGCAAGCGGCCTGAGGCGCGCGAGCTGTACGGGCGCGTGTTCGAGGTGGACATCCGGTTCGCGGACGTCGGCGCGCGCGTGAAGGCTCTGGCCAAAGCGAAGTGACCGACGCGTCCGGGGTCACCCGACTCGCGCTGGCCGACATCCAGCGGCCGATCGCGGACGAGCTCGACGAGGTCATGGGTGAGCTGCGTCGGATCGTGGCGGGCGACTTCCCGATCATCGCCGCGGCGAACGAGCACCTGCGGCACATGAAGGGGAAGCTGTTCCGCCCCACGCTGCTGCTGCTCAGCCGGCGGGCCGCCAACGTGGCTGAGCCGCGGGCGGTGACTCTCGCGGCCGTGATCGAGCTGATCCACCTGGCGACACTGGTACACGACGATTCGGTGGATCACTCCGTGCTGCGCCGCGGGATGCCGACGATCAACGCCTTGTTCTCGCATCAGGTCGCGGTGATCATGGGCGACTACCTTTATTCCCGAGCCATCATCGAGCTCGTGAAGCTCGGTGACCTGGAGCCGTTGCGCGTATTCGCGCGGGTGACGAACGAGATGACCGTGGGAGAGATGCGCCAGCTGGAAGCGCACGACCACCTGTCGTTCGACGAAGCCCAATACGACCTCTTGATCCGCGCCAAGACCGCCTCGTTGCTCTCGGCCGCGTGCGAAGTCGGAGCGCTCGGCGCCCCACCCGCGCATCGCGAGGCCCTGAGCCGGTTCGGTCTCCACCTGGGGATGGCGTTCCAGATCACCGACGACCTGCTCGATTACACGCAGCCCGAAGCCGTGACGGGGAAGCCGTTCGGCCTCGACTTGAAGGAGCACAAGGTGACCCTGCCGTTGATCGCGGCCCTGCCGCGGATGGCGCCGGCGCAGCGCGGGCTGGTGGCGCGGCTCATGGAGACGGCGGGTCCGTCCGACGAGATCGTCGCGGCGGTGATCCAGGCCGTCGAGGCCGCGGGCGGGCTCGAGTATGCGCGGCGGCGGGCCCTGGAGCGCGCGCAGCTCGCCGAAGCTGAATTGGAGCAGCTCGCCCCGTCGCCGGCGCGCGAGGCCCTGCGCGACGCCATCGCGTACGCCGTGGAGCGGCGCAGCTAACCCGTGGCGCAAGGCCCGCGCCGGCCGCTATTTTACCTGGGCGTGCTCGCCGCCGGTTTTGTGCTCGGCGGATTTCTCCACGCGCTGCTGCGGCAATACCTGCCGCAGAGCGCCGCCAAGGAGTTCTTTACCACGACGGTGACGCCGACCCTCGGGCCGGTGCACGTCGATCTCCTGGTGGTGTCGCTGACGCTCGGGCCGATCGGGTTCGACGTCTCGCTGCTGGCTCTGGTGGGCGTGGCCATCGCGTACTTCGTGGCCCGATCGCTCTTCTGAAACGAGGCACCACATGTTCGGGGACCTGTCATTCAGCCACATCCTGATCCTGCTGCTCGTGCTCGTGCTGGTCTTCGGCGCGAAGCGCATCCCCGAGATCGGATCGTCGCTCGGCCAAGGCATCCGGGAGTTCAAGCGCAGTCTCAAGGACCTCGGCGACGACCGCCCGGAGCCGCGCAACGTGCAGCCGCCGGCTCCCCCCTCCTCTCTCCCCACGGGCGGCGACCCGAAGCGCCTCAACCAGTAGGGCCGCCGGCATGAGTTTCGGGGAGCTGGTGCTGGTGCTCGCGATCGTCCTGCTTGCGATCGGCCCACGCCGGCTGCCCGCGACCGGGAAGCTGGTAGGGAAGGGCCTGCGAACCTTTCAGCGCGGATTACGCGAAGCGCGGGACGCCGTGAACGGTGAGTCCCCGCCGGATCCGCCGCACTACTACCCCCCGCGCTCCACGCGCCTGATCGACTGAACCGCTAGTCGCTGGCGCTCTGCTGGTAGAGCTGCTTGTGGTGATCCACGATCTTGGACTGCGCCCGCAGCGCGGCGACGAACGCTCCGATGCGCGCCTGCCGTGCGGGCTGGAGTAGCGTCTCCCGCTGTTCGTCCTTTTGCTTGAACCAGGCCGCCGAGTCGGCGGTGGTGCGCGAGAGCGGTTCGAGCAGGAAGAATCCGGTCGTCCCCGCGATCACGCCGGAGCGTGTGCCCGGCTTGAGTCCGAACGCGGCCCCCACGACAGTGGCATTGCCCTGGAGCAGGGGCGGCGGTGCAAGCCGGGTGAACGGCCCGATCTTCTCGACGACCAAGCCGCGCTCGCCCCCCGCCTGGAGGAGGCCGGTGGTACGACTGAGCTCGTGTTCCACCTCGTGCGCGCGACGCTCGGCGAGCTGCCGCTTCTTCCCCAGACGAGCGGCATCGAGCACCTGCTCGCGGATCTTCGCGAGCGTCGGCGTCCCCGCGGGGACGAGCGAGTCCAGCCGGAACACGTAGTACGCGGGACGCGCCTCGATCACGGGGCTCGTCTCCCCCGCGCGCGCCTCGAATGCCCATACGCTCACGTCGGGAATCACGTAACGGCCCAGCGTCATCCGGTCGCCTTCGACCAGCGGACCTGAGTGGGACAGCGGCAGATTCAGCTTGCGCGCCACCGTGTCCAGCACGCTCCCGTCCTGCCGCTCGCCCGCGAGTTTGTCGAGCGTGTCGGCCCGCGCCTCGACGTAATCGAGGTGCTTTCCTTGCGGCTCGATCGTCACGAGCAGGTGCCGGACGTGGACCGAGTCGCCGCGCGCCGCTGCGATCCAGATGAGATGATAGCCGAAGCTCGAGAGCACCGGCTGGCTCAAGCTCCCCGGACCCAGCGTCTTCAGTGCCGCGATGAATTGGGGATCGTACCCAGGCTCGTTGCGCTTCATCCAGCCAAGGTCCCCTCCCCGCGCGCCGCTTGCGGTATCGGCAGACGCGCGCTTGGCGACGTCCTCGAACTTCGCGCCCCCCATGATCTCCTGGCGCAGCTGCTTGATCTTCGCGACCGCCGCCGCGGTGTCGGCGGCGTCGGGGAGGCGCGGTTGCGCGATGAAGCTCGTGTAGGCCACCGCTGGACGCTTGAAGTCCGCCAGGTGCGCGTCGTAATACTGCTGCAGCTCGGCATCCGGCACCGGGACATCCTGATCGGGAATCTGCGCGGGCCGGATCGGGAGCACCGCCACCGTCACCGATTCGTGCTGGTCGCGGTAGATCCTCCACAGCTTGGCGTCAGGGATGTAGACGTCCGCCGTGAGGTACTGCGCCAGTTTCATCTGCGGGATCTGTTGGCGGTAGCGCGCTTCGAGTGCCTCGAGCAGTTTGGGGTCGGTGGCGGACGCGAGGTAGCGCTGCCATTTCGTGATATCGAACTGGCCGTTGGTCTGGAACTCGGGAGACTGGAAGACCTCGGGAGGTGGGGAGCTCTGCGCGGCCTGGATCACCTCCTGGTCAGAAACGAGGATCCCCAACCGACGGTACTGCTGCTGGAGCAGCAGCTCCTGGGTCAGCGCGTCCACGACCTGATTCTGAACCTGTTGCTCATCCTCGCGGGTGAGAGTGCCCCCGGACTGGCGCCGGTACTGCTCGTAGGCGTTCTGAAGCGCGGCTTGATATTCGGCGCTGTGGACCTCGGTGCCGTTCACCTTGAGCACTATGTCCTTGCCGCCGCCGAGCCATTCCGTGACCTGACCGTAGGCGAGCCAGCCAATAAAGGCGATGGCAACGACCCAGAAGACGGGTTTCGTGATCGCCCGCATTGCACGCATCATGGTGAGTACAACTCCTGCATCGTTGGAGTGCGAAGGGACCTAAGTGTAAAAACGACAACGCACAAACTCAAGGCGGCAGCTTGGTTTCGCATTGACAGCGCCGCCGGCCGAAGACTATCTTCGTCCAATTCCGACAAAGACTTAGGCCGTGCCGTATACCAGCGAAATCGAAAAGCTCGAACGACGCTATGCGGAGAACCCCCAAGGGCGCAATTTCGCGCCGCTCGCGGACGCGTATCGTAAGGCGGGAGAAGTAGATCAGGCGATCGAGCTGTGCAAGAGCGGCCTGGAACATCATCCCGACTATGTCAGCGCCCACATCGTGCTGGGCCGCTGTTTCATGGGCAAGAGAAGCGACGGCGAGGCGGAGCAGGTGTTCCGCAGGGTCTTGGAGCTCGATCCCGAGAACGTGATCGCGTTCAAGGTCCTCGCGGACATTGGGACTCGCGGGGGACGGTTCGACGATGCGGTCACGTGGCTGACGCGGCTGCTTTCGGCCGATCCCATGAACGGGGATGCGGCAGAGGCTCTCGCCGTCGCGAAGCGAAAGGCGGCACAAGCCGCAACGGTCCCGGAGCCGGTCAAGGCCGTCGCCCCGGTGCCCCCGCCAGCGACGCCGCAGCCTTCCGCGGAACCGCTCGTCCGCGCGGTACCTGAAGCCGTCGCTCCTCCCCCGAAGGAGCGGGACTTCGTTGTGGAGCATGCGTCCGCCCCGCCGGTGGCTGCGGCACCGAACCCCGAACCGGCCGCTGCGGGGTTGGAGATCTTCGACGGCACGCTGAACTTCAGTGCGGTAGCGAACGATGCCCCGAAGACAGAGGGGCTCGAACTCATCGAGCTCGAGGAAGCGGAAGAAGTCTCCATTCCGCCGACGGCGGCGGTCGAGGGGCTCGCTCGTACGCAGTACGAAGCGAGCGGCATTTTCAAGCTCGATCCCCCTTCGCCACCCCCGCCGGCCGCCGCGCAGGCGAATCCAGAGCCAGACGATCTCCCCACCGTCGACCTGCCGCTCATCATGCCGGACGACGTCCCACCACCGACGAGTCGACGGACGACCGAGTTCTCGTTTCCGGTGCCGCCGCCCCCGTCTCCGAGTCCTGTATCCCCGTTGCCCGCACCGCCCCCACCGCCCGCCCCGCTGGTGCGCGCGGCTGGGACGCCGCCGGGGCGGACGAGCACGCCGATCGCCGCGGCGGTCGCCCTCTCCGACGACGACGGAGCGGCGGACACGGCGGCGCTGTCCCGGGCCGAGCCGGTGCTCACGGAGACGATGGCCGAGCTGTATCTGAAGCAGGGGCATGAAGAGGATGCGCGCCGTGTCTACGAGGCGCTCCTGAAGCAGCGACCCGGCGACGACCGGCTGCGGGCGAGGGCGCGGCGGTTGTTGGGTGGTGGGGAGAAGGCGGCGTCGAGCGGCGAGACGGTCCGCAGCTTTCTCAAGAGCATTCTGACGCGACGTCCTGGTGGGGAGGAAGCAGGCTCACCGCTCGATTCGGCCTTTGCCCCGACGCAGAGCGAGGGGGACATTCCGGGAGAGCCCACGCGCCTTGCGGGCAACAGCATCTCGCTGGACGAAGTCTTCGGCGAAGAAAGGGGTCCCGGATCGACCCCGGTGCCCGCGCCGGTGGAGAGCGCGTCCGGGACGGCCGAACACGCGGGACCGGGAGAGGCGGCGGCGGGGGCGTCGAGCACCGGGGGAAGCGGGGGCTTCTCGTTCGACGAGTTCTTCGCCGCCAAGGGCGCCCCGGAGGCGAATGCCGCACCCGAGGGCGCGAAGGCGGCCGCCCGCGCATCCGGCGCGCGCCCCAAGCCGCAGGGGGAAGAGCACGCCGACCTCGACCAGTTTCAGGCGTGGCTCAAGGGGCTCAAGGCCTAGTGCACATCGCCGTGTTGAACGGCCCCAACCTGAACCTGCTGGGCGAGCGCGAGCCGGAGATCTACGGGCGGGCGACGTTGCAGGAGATCG
>JBGPIJ010000130.1:0-8336 GCA_041484865.1 Gemmatimonadota bacterium | reverse complement strand
TGGCAGACCGCCCGGCTGTTAACCGGGAAGTTGGAGGTTCGAGTCCTCCCGCCCCAGTCCTGCCATTCGCCACGACGCCCTTTGCCGGGCGGAAAGGGAGAAGCGTGACCACGCTGCGGTCGTCCAGACGGGGTCTCACGTTCCTCGCGACGGTCGCCGCCGTCGTGCTCGCCGCGTGCCCCCCCGGCTGGCCGCACCAGAAGCCGGCCCCGACTCGAGTTCCGGTCGACCGGACTGGGGCGAAAGACGCCGAGGCGGAGCAGCGCGCCGCGCGCCTCCAGGTGCGCCTGCTCGAGGACGAAGCGATGGTCGAGGACCTCCAAGGCAAGCTGGACGATGCGCGGCAAGAAGTCGTGCGCGCGATGGCGAAGCTGCAGAGCCTGGCGACGCGGGCCGAAGCCGCCTCCGGCATGGCGGAGGCCGAGATCGCGCTCGATTCCCTGAAAGCCCCCGGCGGCCAACAACCGGCGCCCGAGGTCGCCCAGGCCGACCGTTTGCTGCAGATGAGCACTGGCGAATTCAACAAGCAGAACTACGGCGGCGCGCTCTATCTCGCGAACCAGGCGAAGATTGTGGCGGGAGCGGGCCACGGCCGGCTCGCCGGCATCAATCGCGCCGCGTTGCGGACGGGAGAGCAGATCCTGAGGTTGCCGTTGCGGCTGCGGACCGTCAGCACCGGCAACGTCCGCGAGGGCCCGGGGACGAACTACAAAGTGGCGTTCACGCTGGATCCGGGCGCTGCCGTGATGGGCTACTCGTATGTGGATACGTGGCTGCGCGTGAGCGACGAGGCGGGACGGACCGGATGGATCTTCTACACGTTGGTGGGCCGCCGCACCGACACGAACTAGTCAGACGCGCTTCTTCGTCGTCTCGTCGGCTCGCTTCGGGGATGCGAGGACGATGCGATCGCGCCCTTCCCGCTTGGCCCGGTACATCGCCGCGTCGGCCGCTGCAATGATCTTCTCCGGGGTGTCGCCGTGGATTGGGAACTCGGCGATGCCGATCGAGAGGGTGATCTTCCCGCCCTCGAACAGCTCGGTCGCGAGCCGCGCCCGAAGGCGCTCGCAGAACTCCGCCGCGCCGGCGGGCTCGGTCTCCGTCAACACGACGACGAACTCCTCCCCGCCGTAGCGGGCCGAGCAGTCGCCCTCGCGCGCCACCTCCCGCAGAATCGTCCCGACGCGCGTCAGGATTTCGTCCCCCGCGAGGTGACCGTGCGCGTCGTTGTACGGCTTGAAGTGGTCGACGTCCGCCATCATAACCGAGAAGGCCCGCTTGTGGCGGCGGTAGCGCTGAATTTCGGTCGCCAGCCGCTCCATGAGGTAGCGACGGTTGTACAGCTTCGTGAGGCCGTCGGTGATCGACAGCTGCTCGAGCTCTTCGTTCTTTTTCCGCAGCGTTTCGTTGATCGCATCGAGCGCATGCCGTCCCTCGCGCAGCCGCGTCACCATGTTGTTGAACACTTCCGTCAAATAGCCGACCTCGCCGCCGCTCGGGACCGGAAGGTCCACGTCCAGATCACCGCCCGCCACCTTGGCGGCGCCTTGGGCCAGGCGATTCACCGGGCGCACGATCAGGAGCCCGAGGATGTACGCGATCAGCCCCACGCCGACCAGCAGCGCGGTGAGGATCAGGATCATCGCGTTGCGCAGCCGGATCACCTGGCGGAACGCCTCCTGGGTCGGGATCTCGGCGACGACCGCCCAGTTCAGGCGTGGGACGCGGTGCAGCGATCCGACGACCGATTCATGGTCCAGACCGGTGTACTCGAGGATGCCGGACTCGTGGTCGAGCAGCGCCTGCGCCGTGGCGGGGGGTAGCGCCGCGCGCATCGGCTCCGCCGACCCCGATCGCGACGTTGTGATGACCCGGCCCTCCGTAGTGATGACGTACAGCGGATTGGAGGACACGGGTGCGAAGCGCTTCAGGACGTCGTCGACCGTCCGCAGATTGATCTTCGCCGTGAAGGCGCCGACCAGCCGGCCGCTCGCCACGTGGATCGGCACGGCCGCGATCACGACCACACGGTGACGCGATTCGTCCCAGTACGGTTCTCCCACGGCCGGGTTGCCGGCCCGGATGTCGCTGGCCCAGTCGACGGGGAGATTCACGGGCGCCGCCTGTGGCGCGCTCGTCGCGACCACCCGCCCCTGGCGGTCCACCACCATCAGCTCCTCATAGTCCGCGAAGCGCACGCGCACCGAGTTGAGGTAGTCGTTCAGCCGGCGCTGCGCCTGGCTCTCGCTCTTCGAGACGCGGTCCAGGTTCTCGGAGACCTCATACGAGCTCGCGAACACCCGGAGTTCGTAAAGACGCTCCTTGAGCCAGAGATCGAGCTCCCGTCCCGTTTCGGAGCTCACGCTTTGCAGCTGGCTCCTCACCTTCTCCTGGAGAGACCGCTTGTTCTGGGAATAGGAGAGCCAGGTGGTGGAGAACGAAGGAATGAGGGTCGCCAGCACCGCGAAAGCGAAGATCTGGTTGCGGATACTGTCGAGCCGGAACCTCGGGACCAGATTGGTAACCGCTAGGGCGGCGTCTTTGGGTCGCATTCGCGGGACTACGATAACAGGCGTGCGGGAGACTGCCTAGAGACGACCACTCAGGACTGCCAGACGCCCGCGGCGAACGCCAGCCACCCCGCGATGAAGCACAGTCCGCCGAGCGGCGTAATGGCGCCGAGCCAGCGCGTGCCCGTGACGGCCAGCAGGTAGAGGCTGCCCGAGAAGAGCACCGTCCCGGCAAGGAACAGCCACCCGGCGGCGCGCACCGGCGGCGCCGGCCACCGGGTGAGCGCGCCGGCCACCGCGCACAGCGCCAGCGCATGGTACATCTGATATCGGGCGGCCGTCTCGAACACGGCCAGCATCTCGGCGCTGAGCCGGGTCTTGAGTGCGTGCGCGCCGAACGCTCCCGCCGCGACGGCGAAACCCGCCGACAGGGCGCCCCACACCGCGAATGCCCGTTCCGTCACTCGATGCGCCGTCCCGAAACCTCGACGCGCCGGATGTGCTCGAGCTGGCCCCTCGACCCGACGAACGTCGACGCGAACCAGCTCGTGAGGCCGACCACGATCGCGCCGAGGATCGCCGACCCGATGCCGGCCACAGTGAGGCCGGGCAGGAGCCAGGCGACGAGCGCGAGCGAAATGCCGTTCACGACGAAAATGAAGAGACCCAGCGTGAGCAGCGTGAGCGGCAGGGTCAGGATGATGATGATCGGGCGGATCACCGCGTTCACGATGCCGAGCAGCAGGGCGGCCACGATCAGGTTGCCGACCCCGGCGATCTGCACGCCCGGAACGATCAGCGCCGCCACCCACAGTCCCAGGGCGGTGATCAGCAACCGGAAGAGAAACCCCCTCATCGGCTGTTCCAGGCCGTGAGATTGCGTTCGAGCTGCCGCGAGTGCTTTTCGAGATGCTCGGCGTAAATCGCGAGCCAATCCTCCGCGGCGTACGGTCCTGATTCCGTGTGATGCCCGATCCGCTGCCAGGCGGCGTCGTTCATGCGCCGCAGGATCGGCACGGTGTTAGCGCGCACCGATTCCACGGTAGCGAGCGCCGGCTCGAGGGGCAGGGAATGGTAGTCGAGAGCCTGGGCCCAGCGCTCTTGATCGTAGCCCTGGATGACGGGCGTGTGCTTGGCGAGCAGGAAGCGCAGGCGTGCGTACGCGTTCGTTTCCGAGTCGGCGCAATGCACGATGATTTCGTGGGCCGACCATTTGCCGGGTCCCGGACGCCATTGCATCGCGCCGGCGGGGATCCGGGCGAGCGCGGCCTTGAGCAGGGCCGGGCCGCGGGCGTACCGGTCGATCAGTGCCTGGCGCTCGGCGGCGGTGAAGGGCATGCCGGCGAATCTAGCGGGGTGGCGCCCGGTGGGCTACGAACTGTGCCGTCACTCCTGGGCGGATCTGGATGCCCATGCGGGAATCGAAGAGCAACGCGCCCCGCAGGGTATCGCCCCGGATGGCGACGCCAAGGCCACCGAATGGTCCGAGATCCGCGGGCCAGCCGTAGACGAACGCCTGCTCCGCGCCGCCGATCCACGTTACGGCGAGTGTGTCGCGCCGCGGCTGGGCGAACACGATCGTGCCGCGGAAGCGGCAGGTGGTCGCCGTTGCAACCCGGGCCGTGTCGAGGTCGACCTCGCTCAGCTTGAACCGGTCGCCCATTTGCGGCAGGGTGAGCGTGTCGCCCCGCGTCACCACCCAGCGACCGACGTAGGGCAGGGAGACGCGCGTCGCGAGCCGCATCGCGGAAGCGGCGCACGGGTTCCTCGGTCCGCAGGCCGCCAGAGCCGTCGCGCCCAGAGCGGCGGCGAGAGACGCGGGCCTCATCTCACTGCTGCTCTGCCGTGTCCCGCCGCTGGATGCCGGCGCTCGTCGAATCGGCGACACGCATGGCGGCGCCGACCCCCCGCGCGCCCGGAATCGAAGACTGGGCCAGGATGCTGTCGCGCTGGCGCTCCGTCAGGGAGTCGGTCGTTCCCACGCGCGCTGCCTTCGAGCCTCCACCGCAAGCGGCGAGGACGAGGGCGAGAGCGACCGGCGCGAGGCGCTGCGAGCCGTGACTCATCATGGATATCCCTTTCGTCTAACGGGGCATGGTGAGGATCCGCCTGGCGAGTAGACCGTACGCGATCAAGTTAACGACCACGACGACGCTGCCGAGCGCGAGCTGTGTCGGTGCGGTGAGGCCCGTGGGGTAGAGCAGCGGGAGCAGGTGATGCTCCACGAAGCCGCCGCTGTACCCGGCGAGCCCCGCGCGGGCGCGGAAGGTGTTTTCGACAGGGGTGAGCGGGCACACCCACCCCCCCAACTCGATCGCGACCCCCCAGATGGCGGCGGGGACGTGTGCCCACGCCACCCACCGCCACCGCCACACGAGGAAGCCGCCCAGCACGACAAATGCCACAAACACAACGTGGAGCACGACGACGACGCCTGCCAGCCATAGGTAAATCACGGCTACAAGTTCAGGATCGTCTCCGCCGGTTGGAACAGGTCTCCGACCTTGACGCCGAGGTCGGCAGCCGCCAGGAACACGAGTGCCATGGCGTCGCGCTCAGCCGTCGTGAATTGCCCGCCGCCGGCGCGCGTGAGCGTCGGATTACTGAACGAGCCCGTGAGGGTCGCGAACGAGCCGCCGTTCACCTTGAACGAGAGGTTCACGGTGGTGCTGCCGTCCGCATCCGAGACGGCGACGGTGCCCGTGATCGCCACGGTTTCGCCCGTACTGGTGAGTGAGAAATCCATCGTCACCGTCGTGGTCGTGCCGTTATCGGCGACCGTGACCGTCTCCTGAATCGTGACGGCCGGATTGTTGAGCGTGAAGCTGCAGCTCATCGTAATGGACGAGCTCGAGCCGGTGATGCTGGTCGAGAAGGTGAGCGTCTTGTTCGCGGAACCCGCGAGGCCGTTCGTGATCGTGCCCGACACCGTGGCCGTGAAGCTCGAGCTTGTGCCCGAGCCGCTGAACGTGTAGTCGAGGTACGTGATGGTATTGCCGGTATTCTTGACCTGGATGTGGATCCGGGCGGTTCCGCCCACGGTTTCGTCGAGCACGTCGGCGTAGCCGATCTGGTTGAGCGGCGTCGCGGGCAAACCGGTGAGCGGGTCGATGGCATAGAGCAGGAAGCGGATGCCGTTCGTTGGGCCGCCTGACCCTGTGTGGGTGTACGTCTGCGAGGTCGTGTTCCACGTGAATACGGCCCCGAGCAGAGAATCCGGGAAGATCGCGGAGGCGGCGAGCGAAGCGAGGCTCGGAACGACCTCGTGGAGCACGCGGGACTCGTTCGCGAGGGCCGCGTAGCGGTCCGTCCCTGCTTGCGGCAGCCGCACCACGCGCAGCAGCCGCGCGGCACCCACGACGACAGGGGGCGCCGCGTGAATCTGGCCGCCCAGCGATTGAAAGCTTGCCAGCGCCGGCGCGCTGAAGGCGCTGTCCAGCGCCGCCGCACGCGCGGCGGTCGCGACGAGGTCCGTCAACGATGCTGGCGCGGTTGCGGAATTGCAGCCACTGAGGTACAGCGTCGTCAGGCCGAAGATCGCCCTCCACCACACCTTGGAACGCAACGACATACATGCCTCCGGTTGAAAGGTACGGCTAGGGCGCATGCGGTCATTCAGGTCCGAGCCAGAACAACTAGCGACGCGCCCCCCCCGGGAGGCTGTGACGCTCCACACCAGCCGGCTGGTCTAGGTGATGATCCCCCCCCCGAGCAGACGGCCGTCCTGGTCGTACAAAGCACCAGATTGCCCTGGCGTAATCGCGCGCACCGGTTCCGCGAGGCGGAGCCGGAGCAACGCGGGCCCCAGAGCATCAACCGTGCCCGCAACGGCCTTCGCTCGATAGCGGCACTGGACCCAGACGGCATCACCCACTTCAAGCGGATGCGCCAGCCAGTTGACCTCTTCCAGAGACACCGCGTGTCCGAATAGATCCTCTCCGCGTCCGATCACCACCTCGAGCGACTCGGGGCGGATCTGCACGACGTACATCGGCTCGGCAAACCCGCCGGGCAGGCCGCGGCGCTGGCCGATGGTGTAGCGGGCGAACCCCCGATGCTCGCCCACGACCTCGCCGGACACGGTGACGAGCGGACCCGGGGTGAGCGCGGCGGCGTGCGCCGGCAGATGGCGCTCGAGCACGCCGACGTAGTCGTCGTCGGGCACGAAGCAGATCTCGACCGACTCGGGCTTGTCTGCGGTGACGAGGCCGAGGCTCCGGGCCAGGGCGCGCGTCTCCCGCTTCGACAGCTCCCCGACCGGCGTCACCATGCGCGCCACGACGGCGCGATCAATGCCCCACAGGAAGTACGTCTGATCCTTCTCTCGATCGCGGGCGCGGAACAGCGCGGCGTCACGCGCCACGGCGTAGTGGCCGGTCGCGATGTAGGCGCAGTCGAGAGCGTCGGCGTGATGGAGCAGATCGCGGAACTTGGTGAAGGAGTTGCACCGCACGCAGGGGATGGGAGTGCGGCCGCGGGAATACTCGGCGACGAAATTCGCGATCACGTCGTGACCGAACCGGTCCTCGAGGTTCAGGACATAGTGCGGGATGCCGAGCCGGTGCGCGACGAGGCGCGCGTCCGTGATCGAGTCGAGCGAGCAGCAGGGTCGGTCGGGAACGCTGTCGCCATAGCAGAACAACTTCATCGTCGCGCCCACGACGTCGTATCCCTGCTCCACGAGCAGCGCGGCCGCAACCGAGGAGTCTACTCCTCCCGACATGGCCACGAGGACGCGGGGCTTCACCGCTGCCTCATCTGTGGAGCACCACTCCCAGCGCCCGCACCTTCTCCACGATCTTCGGGAGCGCCGCGATCACGGCGTCGACGTCCGCCTGCGTGTTGTCGCGGCCGAAGGAAAAGCGCAGCGCGGCGACTCCGAGGTCGTGCGGAACGCTCATCGCGGTGAGGACGTGTGAGGGCTCGACCGCGCCGGTGCTGCAGGCGGAGCCCGAGGAGCACGCGATCCCGGCGACGTCCAGATGCATCAACATCGTCTCGCTGTCCGTGCCCGGAATCGACACGTTGGTCGTCTGCGGGGCGCGCTCGCCGTCCGCCGCGTGAATCACCGCATCGGGGAGGATCGCGAGCAGCTGCCGCTCCAGGTCGTCGCGCAGTCCCGCGAGCCGCGCACCGCACTCCCCCCACTCGGCGACCGCGAGCTCGACCGCCTTGCCGAATCCGACGATGCCGGGAACGTTCTCCGTCCCTGGTCGCAGGCCGAACTGCTGCCCGCCACCATGCAGCAGCGGGACAATCGCGCGGCGGTCGCGCACGATGAGCGCTCCAACGCCCTTCGGGCCGCTGATCTTGTGTCCGGAGATCGAAAGCAGCGCACAGCCCGAGTCGCGATAGGAGACGGGAATCTTCCCGAGCGCCTGCACGGCGTCGCTGTGAAACGTCACCCCTGCTTCGCGGCAGCGCGCCGCGAGCCGCGCCACCGGCTGGATGACGCCCACCTCGTTGTTCACCCACATGACGCTCACGACCGCCACACCCCGCGCAAGCGCCGCGTCGAGCGCGTCCGGCACCACCCCGCCCGACGTGTCCACCGGCAGCAGCACCTCCTCGCCGCCCAGCTGTGACGCGAAATGGGCGGCGGCGAGCACGGCCTTGTGCTCGATGGCGGAAACGGCGACGCGGAAGGGAGCGCCCCGCTCGCGCGCGGCCAGCGCCGCGCCCACCACCGCGAGGTTATCCGCTTCGGTGCCGCCCGAGGTGAAGATCACCTGGTTCGGCTCGGCGCCGAGCGCCTCGGCGATGGTCCGCCTTGCCTGCTCGACGCCGGCGCGCGCGGCGCGTCCGAACCGGTGCGGGGAGGAGGGG